>JAVHWE010000516.1:0-5699 GCA_032160285.1 Micromonosporaceae bacterium
CGGGCTGCCCGGCTGTCCGGTGTGAGTCATCCGTTCGTCTGGTATCTGAACCCCGACCGGCGGCTCTTACCGGTATGACCACGCGAATCGTATGGGCCGGGCCGACCGCCACGGCCACCGACGCGGCTCCGGCCGCCGGAGCAGAAATCCACCACCGCACCCGCTGACCGGGCCGGTTCATCCACGTGCCGGCGCCCGGACCGTCCGAGCGGTCCAGGCGCCGCCCGGACCCGGCCAGCCGGCGACTTGTACCGTCGGGGCATGGACGGCGACACCTGGCCGGCACGTCGCCGGCGCGCGATAGCCGCACACGGCGCCGCACTCGAACGCCAGCGCGTCGCCGAGGCCGAACAGGCCCGACGCCTGGTCGCCGACTTCGCCCGGCAGGCGCTTGCGCGGCGGCTGCGGCCGGCGCCGCTCACCGCCCGCGCCTACCACGGCCGCTCGACTTACCGGACCGGCCTTCACGGCTGGTACCTGCGACCGGACCGCTCGATCGCGGTATCCACGGACGGCGCGTTCTACGTGCTCACCGTCGCACCGAGGCTGCGGGCCCGGCTGACCGGAGCGCGGGTCGAGCCCGGCGATCCCCGCCTCATCGTCGGTGCGGGCGCCCGGGACGGGGAATCCATGCCGTTGGGCGCCCTGCTCCAGCGACGGCTGGACGCCGGCGATACGTGGCCGTGACTCACCCCGCCGTCAACGCCGCCAGCTCCGGCGGCAGAACGCCGGGGTGCAGCACGCCGAGCCGCTTGGTGGCCCGGGTGAGCGCCACGTACAGGTCGTTGTGTCCCCGCCGGGACTCGGCGAGGATGGTCGCCGGGTCGACCAGGATCACCACGTCGAACTCCAGGCCCTTGGCCTGTCGGACGGTCAGCACCACCACCCGGCTCGCCAACTCCGGCAGCTCCCCGACGGCGGTCTCCGGTAGCGCGTCGGCCACCGCCCGGCCGAGCTCGTCGATGTGGGCGGCCGCGACGATGACCGCGAGCCGGCCGTCGCCGACCGCGGCCGCCTCGGCGCGTACCACCTCGACCAGCCGCCGCGGCAGGTCGGCGGGTTCCACCCGGCGGGCCCACGGCCGGTGTCCGGCCGACCGGACCGACCGGGGCGGCCGCATCGTCGGGTCGACCGCGGCCAATACATGGGTGGCGACGTCCATGATCTCGGCCGGCGTCCGGTAGTTGACGGTCAGCTCGGCCAGGCGCCAGCGGTCGGCGAGGTACGGGCCGAGCGCCTCCCGCCAGGACGAGGTTCCCGCCAGCTCGCCGGTCTGTGCCACGTCACCGACCACCGTCATGGACCGGCTCGGTGAGCGCCGCATCAACAGCCGCCAGGCCATGGGTGACAGCTCCTGCGCCTCGTCCACGATCACGTGTCCGAACGCCCACCGCCGATCGGCGGCGGCCCGCTGCGCGGCGGTCAGGTACTCGCCATGCTCGTGACGTTCGGCCAGCCGACCGGCCGTGAGCAGGTCGGTGGCGCTGAGGATCTCCGACTCCTCGTCCTCGAACTCCAGGGACGCCGAGCCGGCCACGATGTCCAGGGCACCCTGGGCGTACGCGATCCGTTGCCGCCGCTGCCGCTCGGCCACCGCCGCTGTGGTGGCATCGTCGGAACCGAGCAGCTCCGCGGCCTCGTCCAGCAGCGGCACGTCGGCCGCCGTCCAGCCGCCGCCCGGGGGGCGGAGCAGCCCGGCCCGCTCGTCGGGGGTGAATCCGGGGGCTACGGCGACCAGCCGCTCCGGCGAGGCGAACAGCTCGGTAAGCAGGCGCTGTGGCGTGAGGATCGGCCACAGCCGGTCGAGCGCGGCCCGTACGTCGGGGTTGTCGGCCAGGTCGCGCCGGATGTCGGCGAGATCGGCCGCGCCGAACAGGCGCGGGTCGCCGGGGGCGTCGTCGCCGCCGAGTGGATCGTCGGCGTACGGATCGAGCCCGACCAGGTCGCCGACCTGTTCGGCGAGAGCGTCGATGATTTCGGACTCGACGATCGGGCGGGCCAGGTTGTGCAGCTTGCCGGAGCGTCGGGCGCGGTCGCGGGCCCTTTCGCACGTCGTGCGGCCGAGTCGGAGGACGCCGTCGTCGATCGCGATCTCCAGGTGGTCGTCGGGTACCCACTGGCTGTCGAGGACCGCCGCGGTGAGCACCTCGACCATCTCGGGTCGCCCCTTGGTCTCGGCCGTCCGCGGCGATTCCGGCCGGCGGGCGGTGACGCCCGGGAACAGATCGCCCACAGTGGACAGCAGCACGCCGGTCTCGGCCAGTGAGGGCAGAACCTGCGACACGTACCGCAGGAAGGTGGCGTTCGGGCCGACGATCAGCACCGCTCTCGTCGACAACTGCTGACGGTACGTGTAGAGCAGGTACGCGGCCCGGTGCAGCGCGACCGCTGTCTTGCCGGTACCGGGGCCGCCCTGGACGACGAGGACGCCGGCCAGATCCGACCGGATGATCCGGTCCTGCTCGGCCTGGATGGTCTGGACGATGTCGGTCATTCGCCCGGTGCGGCTGGCCGTGATCGCAGCCAGCAGCGCCGACTCGCCGGCCAGCCCGTCGTGGGCCGCGTCGCCGGCGGCATTCAGATCCAGTATCTCGTCGTCGAGGTCAACGACCGTGCGACGTTTCGTGCGCAGGTGCCGGCGGCGGGTGACGCCCTCCGGCGAGACGGCCGTGGCCAGGTAGAACGGCCGCGCGGCCGGGGCGCGCCAGTCCAACAGCAGCGGTTCGTAGGCGCCGCCGTCATCGAAGATGCCGATCCGGCCGATGTAGCGCGGCCCGGCGTCGCCAAAGTCGAGCCGGCCGAAGCACAACCCCTCTTCGACGGCGTTGACCTTCGACAACTGCTCGCTGCACTGCCCCACCGCGCCGTCGCGCTGCGACCGCATCTGTGGCGTGCCCCCGGTCTGGAGCATCAGCCGGCTCAGGTGGTCGGCCGCCTTCGCCCGCATGCCGTCGAGCCGGGCGTAGAGCATCGAGACGTACTCCTGCTCGCGCTCGACCTCACTGATCTGCCGTTCATCGCTTCCATCGTCCGCGGTACCAGCGGAGCTTGACAATACGTCTCCCGGTGCAGTAGCCTCTGATCCAGAGTAGACAGCCGATTCGGCGGTCGCTCCTTTTTTTGTGCCCGCAACCGATAAAGATAGCGCCTTTCGTCGTGGCGCGGTGGGGCCGAGCCCAGATCCACGTGCCAACCGCCGGTCGACGGGCCTGTCGGCGTCCGGACGATCCCGCGCCATCCACTCCGCCGCCCCCGCACACTACGTCCTCCGACCGGACTCCCCTGCGGTGCGCGATCGAACATATGTACGATGGTGGCGTCCCGACGCGATGGCGGTGAGGTAGCAGATGGCAACGAGGCAGGGCGTGACGACCGAACCGGCGCAGCGGCTGCGCGAGACCTGGGAGGCCGGGTTCGCGACCCGTCGGGACTGGCCGGACGGCAGCCACGACGTGGTCGGTTTCCGGTGGTCCGCCACGTCCGCGGCGCGCTTCCGGGAGCGTGACCGACGCTACTGGCGGCGCGGCCCGGTGCGCCCGACGACGTGGGCGGTCGTCGTGATCAGTCGCCGCGACTTCGACCTGCACTCGGGCCGGCGGGAATGCCGGTCGCCGGACTGCTCCGGTGAAAGACGGTCGCGGTGAGGATCGGCGTGGTGAGGATCGGCACGGTGAGGATCGGCGTGGTGAGGATCGGCGTGGTGAGGATCGTCCTCATTCTGCAGGTCCGGTGCCCGCCCACCCGGTACCGGGGCGCGCTGGCCCGATGACCGACTCGTCCCCACGGCTCGACCCGCTCACCCGCCCCCGTAGATGGTGGCGCGGGCGCCCGCGTACGCGGATCGGATCTCGTTGCCGATGTCCGGGCGGACCGCGGCAGGGTGGGTATCGGACGCGCCCGCGGCGGCCGGGCCCACTCGCCACGCCGGCGGCCCGGCCGTGCCGGCCAGCGCCCAGGCGGCCTGCCGCGCCGCACCGAGCGCGACGTACTCCCCCGGTGGCGGCTCCACCACCGGAGCGCCGAACACGGCCGGCGCGACCGCCCGGACCGCGCGGGACCGGGACGCACCGCCGATCAGCAGCACGCGGCGCACGTCGACGCCGACCGCCCGCAACGCGTCCAGGCCGTCGGCGAGCCCACACAGCATGCCCTCCACCGCGGCGCGGGCCATGTTCTCCGGCGTCATGTTGGCCCGACGCAGCCCGGTCAGGGTGCCGGCGGCGTCGGGCAGGTTCGGGGTGCGCTCCCCTTCCAGGTACGGCAGCAGCACCAGCCCTCCGGCGCCCGGGGCGGCAGCCAGCGCCAGCCGGTCCAGGCCGCCCAGGTCGGTGCCGAGCATCCGGGCCGCGGCGGTGAGGACACGGGCGGCGTTGAGCGTACAGACCAGCGGCAGGTACCGGCCGGTGGCGTCGGCGAACCCGGCGACCAACCCGGACGCGTCGGCGGGCGGCCGATCGTGGACGGCGAAGGCGGTGCCGCTGGTACCGAGGGACACCACCACGTCGCCGGGGCTGAGATCCAGGCCCAGCGCGGCGGCCATGTTGTCCCCGGTACCGGCGGAGACGAGGGTGCCCGTCGCGGTTTCGCCGGCGGGCTCCGCGGGCCCGAGTACCCGCGGCAGCCGCGGTACCCGACCGAAGGCGCGCTCGAGCAGATCGAGTCGGTAGGCGCCGGTCGCGGGTGACCAGTACCCGGTACCGGAGGCGTCACCCCGGTCGGTCATGGGCGGTACCGACGCGCCGAGCAGACGCCAGGTCAGCCAGTCATGCGGGAGCATCACGTCGGCGACCCGTGCGGCGGCGGCAGGCTCGTACCGGGCGAGCCACCGCAGTTTGGTGATGGTGAAACTGGCCACCGGTACCGAGCCGACCGCACCGGCCCAGCGCCCCGGGCCGCCGAGGTCACGAACGAGTTCGGCGGCGGCGGCGGCCGACCGGGTGTCGTTCCAGAGCAGGGCCGCCCGCACCACGGTGCCCGTTTCGTCCACCGTAACCAGGCCGTGCTGCTGCGCACCGACTCCGATCGCCGCCACGTCGGCGAGCAATCCCGCCATCAGGCCACCACCGTCGGCCACCCGGCCGGCCCCGGCCGCACCGCCGGCCGCGGAGTTCAGCGCGGCCCACCAGGCGTCCGGATGCACCTCGGTACCGTCCGGATGTGGCGCGCTCGCCTGTCCGACGACCTCTCCGGTATCGGCGTCGCACACTACGATCTTGGTCGACTGGGTGGAGGAGTCGATGCCGGCGACCGTCGTCATCTTCTCAGGTTAGGTCGATCCGGTGGGGTCCGTGGTTGGCGAACCCCGGACCCCACCGGTGGCAGCGGTCCGGACCGACCGCTGCCAGCTGGTACCGCCGCAGCGGAACCGCCCGCACCGCCTATGTCGGCGGCAGCGGCTCAGCCTGCAGCGCCGTGTCGGCGTGTCGGCGGCAAAGCCTGCACCGCCGTGTCGGCGTGAGCGGCTCAGCCCTTCACCGCCCCCTGCATGATGCCGCCGAGGATCTGGCGACCCATCAACGCGAAGACGATCAGGACCGGCACCGTCGAGATCAGCGCGCCACTGAGGACCAGTGAATAGTCCTTGACGTAGCCACCCTGCAGCGCCGACAGCGCAACCTGCACGGTGGGGTTCTGTTGGGTCATCGCCACCAGCGGCCAGAAGAAGTCGTTCCAGGTGGCCATGAAGGTGAGCAGACCGA
>JAVHWE010000519.1:0-7686 GCA_032160285.1 Micromonosporaceae bacterium
GCCAACCGGCGGCTCACCGAGATGCTGCACGACCTCAACGACCTGCTGGCCCGCCATGCCCGCGGTGAGGACACCGCCGACGCGTTCGCCGAGTTCTCCGACCGGCACGGCGAATTCTTCCCGGAGAAGCCGCGGTCGGTGGACGAACTGGTCGACGCGCTCGCCCGGCGCGCCGCCGCCGGTGAACGGCTGATGCGTTCGCTGTCGGCCGAGCAGCGCGAGGAGCTCGGGCGGCTGATGGCGCAGGCGCTCGGCAATGCCGGCCTGGCCGCCGAGCTGGGCGCGCTCACCGACAACCTCCGGGCGCTGCGCCCGGACCTGGCCTGGAACCGGCGCGAACAGGTACGCGGGCGCGACGATCTCGGCTACGGCGAGGCGGCCGGCGCGCTGGGTGACATCGCCGACCTCGATGACCTGCTCGACCAGCTCGGCCAGGAGCACCCCGGCGCGACCCTGGACGACGTGGACGTGGAGGCGGTCGAGCGGGCACTGGGCCGGGGGGCCGCCGACGACGTACGCCGGTTACGGGAACTGGAGCGTGAGCTGCGCCGCCAGGGCTGGGTGACGCGGGGCGCGGAGGGGTTGACGCTGAGCCCGAAGGCGCTGCGGCGGCTCGGCGGTACCGCCCTGCGGACCGTCTTCGCCGACCTGGGCGCCGGGCCCCGTGGCCAGCACGACGTCCACGACGCGGGCGCGGCGGGCGAGGTCACCGGCGCGTCGCGGCGCTGGGAGTACGGCGACGAGCAGCCGATCGACGTGGTGCGCACGGTCGCCAACGCGGTACGCCGGGGTGGCACGTCCACCCCGGTGGCGCTGGCGGTGGAGGACTTCGAGATCGTGGAGACCGAGCGGCGGTCGTCGGCGGCGGTCGCGCTACTCGTGGACCTGTCGTTCTCGATGGTCTCCGACGGCCGGTGGGGGCCGATGAAGCAGACCGCCCTGGCCCTGTCGCACCTGGTCGCCACCCGGTTTCCGCAGGACGCGCTGCAGATTGTCGGCTTCGGCCGGTATGCGGTACGGCTGTCGGAGGCCGAACTCGCCGCGGTGGAGCCGGACATGATCCAGGGCACCAACCTCCAGCACGCGCTGCGGCTCGCCGGCCGGCACCTGCGCCGGCACGCCGGGGCGGAGCCGGTCGTGCTCGTGGTGACCGACGGCGAACCCACCGCCCACCTCGACGACGACGGCGAGGCGCTGTTCTCCTGGCCGCCGGCCCGCGAGACGATCCGGGCGACCGTGTCCGAAGTGGACACCCTGACCCGGTACGGCGCCACGCTGAACCTGTTCATGCTGGGCGAGGATGCCGGGCTGCGCCGCTTCGTCGACGCGGTGGCCCGGCGCAGTGGCGGCCGGGTCTTCACCCCCGATGCCGAGGATCTGGGCCGGTACGTGGTCAGTGACTACATCCGCGCCCGCCGCGGACGACGCGGCCGGTAGACCCCGCCCGCCGGCGACGAATCGGGACATCGATCGCCATTGACCCATGCGGGGCCGGCGGTAACCACTCCATACCTTGTCGGACGGGGACATCGCGCCCACCGGCCGGGCACTCCGTCCCCTTGCGACGATGCGCCGGTCAGGGGTACCGGCGAGGGCCGAAAGTCTTGCGTATTCGCCAACCGCGATGAATGCTCCTCGGGGATAAACCGTTTTGGATCTTTCGGGGGGCGGGGGCCTCCCGGCCATCATGCGCAGGGAGCGTGATCCATGCCGTTACTGGCAAGGCGGGTGCTGTTCGCGTCCGCCGTATCCGTCGGGGTCGTGGCTGCGACCTTGAGCCCGGTCGCCGCGCAGGCGGCTCCGGGCGGCACCCCGGGAGCGGGCGCGAACCAGCCGGCAACCGACGTCATCGTGATGCTGCGCAACCAGCACACCGACCTGTCCATCACCAAGGGCAAGCGGTCACCGCGGACCGACGCGGCGCAGCGCGACCAGGCGCCGCTGATCGCCAAGGCGCGGCAGTCCGGCGCCGGCAACCTCCGTGGCTTCTCCACCGTCAACGGCTTTGCGGCCAAGGCGACACCGGCCCAGGTGGCCACGCTCTCGGCCGACCCGGCGGTGCAGGCGGTGTACCCGGACCTGCAGATCCGGCGGCCCGCCCGGGCCGACGGGGTGACCCGGTCGACGGTCGGCAGGGCGGCCGCCGCCAGTACCGACATCTGCCCGGCCGACCCGGCGAAGCCGATCCTCGAACCCGAGGCGCTGCAGGTGACGAACACCGCGTTCAATGACCGGTCGACGCCGCAGGCGCAGGCGCTCGCCACCGGTGCCGGCGTCAAGGTGGCCTGGCTCGCCGACGGCCTTGACCCGAACAACGCGGACTTCATCCGCGCCGACGGCAGCCACGTCTTCGTGGACTACCAGGACTTCTCGGGCGAGGGCCCGAACGCGCCGAGCAGCGCCGCCGAGGCGTTCGGCGACGCCAGCGCGATCGCCGCGCAGGGCCGCCAGACCTACGACCTGGCCGACTTCGTCAGCGCCGCCCACCCGCTGCCGGCCGGCTGCAACATCCAGGTACGCGGGATGGCGCCGGGCGCCAGCCTGGTCGGCCTGAAAGTGTTCGGCAACGCACCGAGCGCGCCCACCTCGCGCTTCGTCGAGGCGATCGACTACGCCGTCAACGTGGCCGGGGTCGACGTGATCAACGAGTCGTTCGGCGCGAACCCGTTCCCGGACAACGGCAACGACCCCATCTCGCTCGCCGACAACGCGGCCGTCGACGCCGGCGTCACCGTGGTCACCAGTACCGGTGACGCGGGCACCACCGGAACGATCGGGTCGCCGGCCAGCTCGCCGAAGGTCATCTCGGTCGCGGCGACCACCACCTTCCGCTCCTACCAGCAGGAGGGCTTCGCCGGGGTCGGATTCTCCAACGGCACCTGGGCCAGCGGCAACATCTCGAGCCTCAGCTCCGGCGGCGTCACTCAACAGACCCGGGTACCGGACCTGGCCGCCCCCGGCGACCTCGGCTGGGCCGTGTGCAGCACGAACACCGACGTGTACCTCGACTGCACCGACGACAACGGCGACCCGTCGCCGATCCAGAACTTCGGCGGTACCAGCCAGTCCTCCCCGCTCACCGCGGGCGCGGCGGCTCTCGTCATCGAGGCGTACAAGAATTCCCACAACGGTGTGCGGCCCGCGCCCGCCCTGGTCAAGCGGCTGCTCACCAGCACCGCCACCGACCTCGGCCACCCCGCGTTCGAACAGGGCGCCGGCCAACTCAACTCGCTGGCCGCCGTGCGGGCCGCGCTGAGCTGGACCGACGGCAACGGGTCGCCGGCGGCACAGGGCACCGCCCTGGTCGTCGACAAGACCCAGATCTCCGTCGCCGGCGACGCCGGCACCGCCAAGACCACCCTCCTGAGCGTTCGCAACGTCAGTCGCAACGCGCAGACGGTCCGGCTGTCCACCCGTACCCTCGGCCCGGTGGTCTCCAAGCGCACCGGAACGGTCAACCTCGACACCGCGACGGCGCCGACCTTCGTGGACGCCACCGGGGTGGTGCGCAGCTACGTCAAGCAGACGTTCACCGTGGGGATCGGGGTCGACCGGCTCGACGTGGCGATCGCCGCCGACAGCCCGGTGTCGCCGGCCCGGATCATCCTGATCGACCCGCACGGCACCTACACCGCGTACTCGCTGCCGCAGGGTATCGGCAACTTCGGCCACGTCGACGTCCACCACCCGGGCTTCGGCACCTGGTCGGCGTACTTCGCCCTGTCGAAGGCGTCGGCGTTCAACGGACCGATCCAATTCTCGGTCACCACGTCGAACTTCGCCACGTACGGCAGCGTCAGCCCGTCAACGCTGACCCTGGCGGCCGGCGAGACGAAGACGGTCTTCGTCCGGACGCCGTTGCCGGCGCGGGCCGGCGACGTCAGCGCGTCGGTCCAGCTCAGTACCGCGTTGGGGGTGACCAGCTCGGTACCGGTGACGGCCCGCGCGCTGATCGCGACGTCGGCCCGGTCCAACACGTTCAGCGGCGTGCTGACCGGCGGGAACGGCCGCGGGGGCGGCCCGGCACAGTCCAATGTGTACTATCTGGACGTGCCGGCCGGCAAGAAGGACATCGGTATCGGGGTGACGCTGGCCGCCGACCCGGACGTCGTCTACTTCGGGGTGCTCACCGCGCCCGACGGTCAGGTGTACTCCTACCAGTCCAACCTGGCGATGGACGCGGACGGTGCGGTCACCAACCACCGGTCGCTGCAGATGTACCGGCGCAATCCCCAGCCGGGTCGCTGGACGCTCTCGCTCGACTTCACCAACCCGGTGACCGGGCTCGAACTGTCCCAGCCGTTCACCGGTACGGTCGCCTTCGACACCGTCAAGGTCGAGGCGACGGTGCCGAACCGGGCGTCAACGGTCCTGAAGGCCGGCGTGCCGGTGAACGTACCGGTGAAGATCACAAACACCTCGGCCGCACCGTTGACGTACTTCGCCGACGGTCGGCTCGATACGGTCGGTGACATCCCACTGGCGGAGCTGTCCGGCGACTCGACGGACATCCCGCTTCCCGTCCCGCCGGGTGTGCTCCCGTTCTGGCTGGTGCCGTCGAGCGTCAACCGGCTGACCGTCGCGGCGTCCGCGACCCAGCCGGTCAACCTGGACATCTTCTACAGCTCCGGCGAACCGGAGGTGTACTCCCCCGCCCAGGGCAACGGCGCCACGGTACGGGTCAGCGCGGCCCAGGTGTCGCCCGGTATCTGGGCTGCCGACGTCGGCCAGACCGGCCCGTTCGCCGGCCCGGCACCCGCCGGTACGGTGTCCATGGCCGCGGTGGCCCGGGGTCAGCTGTTCGACCCGGCGGTCACCTCGTCGACCGGTGACATCTGGCAGCTCGCGGTGGACCCGGGGGTCGATCCGGGGCTCGCCGCGAAGGCCCGCGCCGCCGGTGCCCGCCTCGGTACCGTCGCGCACCGCGGCACCCCGCGTGCCCCGGTGCCCGCCGTGGCCGGCAACCGGGCCGGCACGGTCGGCACGTTGGCCGATCCCGAACCGGTGACCCTCGCACCGGGCGAGAGCGCCACGATCACCGTGACGATCACGCCCACCGGCCCGAAGGGGTCCGTGGTCCACGGACACCTGTACATCGACACGATCAGCATCGTCACGTTCGGCGGTGACGAACTGGTCGACCTGCCGTACGCGTACACGGTGGGTTGATCTGAACGACGGTGGTGCCGGGTCCGGAATGCCGGGCCCGGCACCATCGCGTTTGCCGGCGTCGGGTCCGTCTGTAGCGCCATCTGTAGCGTCTGTCGGGTGGCAACGTCGCCGCACACGGCGAGCCGCCGGGTGCTCTCGGCGCCCGGCGGCTCGACGTGTTCTCAGCGGTAAAACTGTCAGTAGATGGTGACTCCGAACACCGCGAGCGCCTCGGTGACCGGCTGGAAGAACGTGGTACCGCCGGCGGTGCAGTCACCGCTGCCGCCGGAGGTCATGCCCAATGCGGTGGTGCCGGCGAACAGCGAGCCGCCGCTGTCTCCGGGCTCCGCGCAGACGTTGGTCCGGATCAGTCCGGTGACCTGACCCTGCGGGTAGGTGACCGTGGCGTTCACCGCGTTCACGGTACCGCCGTGCAGCCCGCTGGTGCTGCCGCTGCGCTGGACGGCCTGGCCGACGAACGCGTCGCCGGCGCGGGCGATGTCGCCCTCGGTGCCGTTGTACAGGTTGACGTGACCCGGCCGGTTGGTGACGCCGGCGTTGTACTGCACGATGCCGTAGTCATTGCCCGGGAAGCTGCTGCCGATCCGGGTGCCCAGCGTCTGGCCGCCGGCGGCCCAGCTGGCGCCGATGTTCGTGCAGTGACCCGCCGTCAGGAAGAACGCCGTGGTGCCGCGGAGCACGTTGAAGCCGAGCGAGCAGCGAGCGCCTCCGGTGGTGATGGCGTCGCCGCCGGTGACCAGCGGCCGCAAAGCGCCGGAGGTCTGCTCCATCCGTACCGCGCCGCCGATACCGGCCACGACGTTCTGCAGCTGCGCGTACTTCGCGCCGGTCACCGTGCTGTCCGCGGATACGACAACCTGGTTGGTGACCGCGTCGGTCCACCAAGCCGTCCCGCTGATGCTGGCGGAGCGCTGCAGTTCGGCGGTGGCAGCCTGGAGCTGGACGCCGCTGCGGCTGACGAATCGGGGTACCGCGCCGGCGGCGCGTACCGACGCGGCCGTGGCGACATCGGTGACGTTGACCATGAGCTTGCCCGTGGTCTCGTCCAGGTACGAGCCGGCGACCCGGTCGCCGAGCGTGGCGTTGAGCGTGTTCATGGTGCCGGAGATAGCGGCGTCACGGACGTCGGCGGCCGTGGTTACGGCGGTGGGCGACGGCGTGCTGGTGGATCCGGCCTGTGCGGCCGGTATGGCCAGGAAGGTACCCACTGCCAGCGCCGCCACGGCGGTGTACGCGAAACGGCGCGGTAGGGAACGGACGGTTGTCACAACAGCCTCCGGGGGGAGATGGGGGTGCGCTGTACTTGATCTTTGTGCGGCGTGCCGCGGTGGTTCGCGAAAGGCCTCGGGGCGCCACTGCCAGCGACGCGTCGGTGGACGTTCGCACCGCCCGATGCGGGTGGTCTGCGCACACGCCGTGCAGCGCATTCTCTTCTGTCAATGTACTGCGCGTCAAGCACGCCGCCACGGAGCCGGCTGGGCGCGCATCTCCAGCGCGGGTGGCTGCGGCGGTACCGCCCGGTGTTCATCCCTTTCGCGGGGGCCGGTACGACCAGTTACGCGTGACGCATCGGAGTTCGGGCCATCACGCACTCACCGCGCTCGGTACGAGCACCGGATTCTACGTACGATGATCCGCTTGTGGTCGGCCGACGCTTCCCCCATCGGCGAAGCCGGCGGCCGACGTCCCAGCCGAGACGCGCGACTCGTGGAAGGCTGGTCGGGTGGCTGACTTCAACGGGGAGAATCTGACCGGCTCGCGGTTCGAGCGGGTCAACCTGACCGACGCCCGGTTCCGCGATGTCGATTTCAGCAACGCGCGGTTCGACCGGGCCGATCTGACCGGGGCGACGTTCCGTGGCGCGGCCCTGATAAGCGTCGAGCTGAGCGGCTGGATCAGCGACCTGCGGGTCAACGGTGTCGACGTCGTACCGTTGGTGGAGGCGGAGCTCGACCGCCGGTACCCGGACCGCGTGAAGATGCGCCCGGCCGATGCCGCCGGCTTCCGGGAGGCGTGGGACATTCTCGAACGGCTGTGGCAGCGGACCGTCGAGCGCGCCCGCGGGATGGCCCCGGAACTGCTCCACGAGCGGGTCGACGGCGAGTGGTCCTTCATCGAGACGCTGCGCCACCTCGTCTTCGCCACGGACGCCTGGGTGAGGCGCGCGATCCTGGGAGAGCCGTCGCCCTGGGACCCGCTGGACCTCCCCCACGACGACATGCCGGACGAACCCAGCGTTCCGCGTGAGCGGGGCGCACGGCCGTCGCTGGACGAGATGCTCGCGCTGCGCGCGGACCGCATGGCCACCGTGCGTGCGGTGATCACCGGTCTCACGGACGGGAAGCTGGCCGGCAGGACCGAGCCGGTCACGCAGCCGGGCTACCCCGAACCGGAGAGCTTCGCGGTGCGTCGATGCCTGTCGACGGTCCTCAACGAGGAGTGGCAGCATCGGCTGTACGCCGAGCGGGACCTCGACGCGCTCGAGTCGCGATCGTCCTGACCAACGCGGCGACC
>JAVHWE010000537.1:0-4352 GCA_032160285.1 Micromonosporaceae bacterium
TCCGGCAATCGTGGAGACTGGGTACGTGAATACACGTCGCAATGGTGCCCTGTGTGGTCTGGCGTCGGCCGCCGTCGCGCTGGGACTGGCCGAACTGCTCGCGGTGCTGACGGGGGCCAGGTCGGCGCCGCTGGTGGCGGTGGGCGGCGTGGTGGTGGACTCCGTGCCGGCGTCGGTCAAGGAATTCGCGGTCCGGGTCTTCTACACGCACGACAAGCAGGCGCTCCTGATCGGTACCGGGATCCTCGTCGCGGTGTTCGCCGCCGTGGTGGGCATCCTGGCGGTACGCCGACTCTCCTACGGGCTGGCCGGGGTGGCCCTGCTCGGCGTGGTCGGCGCGATCGCGGCGTTGACCAGGCACGGCGCCTCCTGGACGTACGCCCTGCCGTCGGTCGTCGGCGCGATCGCGGGCGCCGCTGCGCTCGTCGTGTTGCGGGCCCGGCTGGTGGCGCTGGACGCCCCGAGACCCGTAGCTGCCAAGCCGCCCGGCGCAAAATTGGCCGGCGCGAAACCGGCCGCCGCCACGTCAGCCACCGCGAAACCGGCCGGTACCAGGCTCGCGGGCCGGCGACCTGGCGGCCCCGCCACCGCCGACCGGCAGGCCGTCGACCGGGCGTCCGGCGACCGGGCAGCCGGGCGGCGCCGGCAGTTTCTCCAGCTGGCGGGTGGGGTACTCGGCGCGGGTGTCGTCGTCGGTATCGCCGGCCGGTGGCTGGCCACCCGACGCAACGTCGCGGCGGCGCGGGCCGGGGTGAGCCTGCCGGTGCCGCGTGACCCGGCACCACCGCTGCCCGCCGAGGTCGACATGCGGATCAAGGACCTGGCCCCGTTCGTCACCGCCGCCGGCGAGTTCTACCGCATCGACACCGCGCTGACCGTTCCGCAGGTCGACCCGGCCACCTGGCAACTGCGGATCTTCGGTCGGGTGCGCAACCCGATGACCCTCACGTACGCGCAGCTGCTGGCCCGCCCGATGATCGAGCGGTACGTGACATTGGCCTGCGTATCCAACGAGGTCGGCGGCAATCTGATCGGGAACGCGCGCTGGCTCGGCGTACCGATCAAGGATCTGCTCGACGAGGTGGGGCCGCTCGACGGCGCGGATCAGCTGGTCAGCCGGTCGGTCGACGGGTTCACCGCGGGCAGCCCGACCGCGGCGCTGCGCGACGGCCGGGACGCGATGCTCGCCGTCGCGATGAACGGGCAGCCGCTACCGGTCAACCACGGCTTCCCGGTACGCATGGTGGTGCCCGGTCTGTACGGGTACGTGTCGGCGACGAAGTGGCTGGCCGAGTGGGAACTGAGCAGTTTCGCCGACTTCGACGCGTACTGGGCGCGGCGGGGCTGGTCGCCGCAGGCCCCGATCAAGACCGAGTCCCGCATCGACACCCCCGGTAACGGCGCGAGCCGGGCCCGGGGCACGGTCGTGGTCGCCGGGGTGGCCTGGGCCCAGCGGCGCGGGATTTCCAAGGTCGAGGTGCGGGTCGACGACGAGCCGTGGCAGCCGGCGACGCTCGCCGCCGTCCCGTCGATCGACACCTGGCGTCAGTGGAGCTGGGCGTGGCCGGCGAAGCCCGGCCGGCACCGGCTGACCGTACGGGCCACCGACAACGCCGGGCAGACCCAGCCCGAGGACGAGGTACCGCCCGCTCCCGACGGCGCGACGGGGTGGCACCGGGTGGATGTGTCGATCAGCTGACCGCGGGCTCCATCGCCGACCGCGGTACCGGTGTGATCTTGATCATTCGAGGCCGGTCGCCGCGGCGGTGCAGGCGTGCCTCGAGCCGTCCGACGTCGACGCGGCCGCGCCGGTGGTCGGCGACGTCCTCCCAGCCGGCGTCGAGGAGCCGGAGCCGTTCCGACTCGGTGAAGCCGCCCCACACGCCGTAGGGCTCACGGGTGGCCAGGGCGTGCGCGGCACACTCCGTCCGTACCGGACAGCTGCGGCACAGTTGCTTGGCGGCCGCCTCCCGCCGGCCCCGGGACGCGCCCCGCTCCCCGTCGGGGTGGAAGAACTGGATGCTGTCCCGGCCCCGGCACAGACCGAGGCGCTGCCAGTCCCAGATATCGGCGATTGGACCGGGCAGCCGAGCGACGTTCGTCATCAGCACCCTCCTTCCGTTGCTGGCTGATGTGAGGTTGCGATCCTGGCTGATTCGACGTTCCGAACATGCGGGTTGCGAACCACCCGTTGCCCTCTGCTACGTGCTCGCGTTGTAAAGGCGAGGGGCGATTCCGGGGATAGTGATGGTGATTTGCCCAATTTTATGGTCCCCTCAGATGAGAGGGGAGACTTGTGCGTACGGTCCTGGTCTGTGTCAAGACGCCATTGGCGGCCCAGACAATTGGGGCGTCGGCGGCCCGACTCGGCATCGGTGCGGCGGTGCGGACGGCGCTGACCGCCGCCGAGGCCGTGGCGCAGCTGACCATCGAGCCGGCCGAGCTGGTGCTGGTCGACACCTCGGTCGCGCGCCCGGACAGTGCTGACTTCACCCGGCGCGCGTTGGCGGCGGCACCCAGCGCGACGATCGTGTTCTTCGGTACCGAGGAGCCCCGTACCGCCGCGGCGGCCATCGCGGCCGGTGCCCGCGGCGTGATCCGGGCGGACCACACCGATCCGGTCACTTTGGTGACGAAGGCCGTGCTCCTGCTGCTCACGCAGCCGAGCGTGGCGCATCGGGAACCGAACGCGGGCGCCTTCAGCAGCGCGACCGCCGGTGGCCGGCCGGTGGCGCAGAACGCCGGGCCGAGTTCCGGGCCGAACGGCGGTGCCGGGCCCAACGCCGGCGCCGGCGGCCTGCACACCAGTACGACCGCGCTGCCGGTGCCGCACCAGCGTGGCGACGGGGCCCCCGAGCCGCCCCGGCGGCGGGTCGAACTGACCGAGCGCGAGCTGCAGGTGCTGCGCGGCATGGCCGACGGCAAGAGCAACGCGGAGATCGGCCGCGACCTGTACGTCTCTGAGGACACGGTCAAGACCCATGCCCGACGACTGTTCCGCAAGCTCGGCGCCCGCGACCGGGCACACGCGGTCGCGTCGGCCTTTCGGGCCGGACTGGTGAGCTGACGGAGCAGGACATGCGGGGTCGGTACCCCACGATTGTCAACGCTAAACGATGTGAGAATGCCCTACCGGACGGACTTGACGGGCCTCACCGTTCGCCGTCATCGGTGGCGTCGGCCAGCGCATCGTGCACGCCGTCGGCGTACCCCCGCGCGTACTCCCAGGTGACGTAGTTGTCGGGGTCCGGGTCGTAGGCCGGCTCGTGCACCCGCGGCCGGCCGGACGTGAGCAGGTGCCGGAGATTCGCCCGCAACAGGTCCCAGTCGAAGAAGTGTGGTTCGTGGCAGTCCTCGCACTCGATGACCAGACCCCTGATCCCGATCGGCGTCAGCAGCGCCTGGTAGATCTCCAGGTCGGCGAGATCTTCCAGGACGTCCTGACGCTCCGCCTCGGTCAGCGGGTCGTTCGCGTCGTCGGTCGCGTCGAGATCGGCGCTCGGGTCGCCTGGATCTCCGGCGAACGGGTCGATGGGCTCGTCCTGCACCCCCTCACCGTAGCCCCGAACAGGATTCGGTGCCGGCCCCGACACCGGTTGGCTCGCCCGTGCGGTGGCCACCGGGGCCAGCGGGTCGATGGGTACGATGAGCGACACCCGCCCGCCACGCCAAGAGCTGGGGAATCTCGCCATGGATCTGGACAGCCGCCCATTGCCGCTCGGCTTGACCTTCGACGATGTCCTGCTGCTGCCGGCCGAATCCGACGTCGTGCCCAGCGGCGTGGACACCTCGACCCGGCTGACCCGCAACGTGCGGCTGCACATTCCACTGGTGTCCAGCGCGATGGACACCGTCACCGAGGCACGGATGGCGATCGCGATGGCCCGCCACGGCGGCATCGGTACCCTGCACCGCAACCTCTCCATAGAAGACCAGGCGCAGCAGGTCGACCTGGTGAAGCGGTCCGAGGCCGGCATGGTGACCAACCCGATCACCTGTTCGCCCGACGACACCCTGGGTGAGGTCGACGCGCTCTGCGGACGGTACCGCATCTCCGGCGTACCGGTGATCGCCACCGACGGTGCCCTGGTCGGCATCGTTACCAACCGGGACATGCGGTTCGTGACCGACAAGAACGTGCTGGTCCGCGACGTGATGACGAAGATGCCGCTGGTCACCGCCCCGGTCGGGGTCGGCAAGGAAATGGCGCTCGGGCTCCTGCGCCAGCACAAGGTGGAGAAGTTGCCGCTGGTCGACGACGGCGGCCGGCTGCGCGGGCTGATCACGGTCAAGGACTTCGCCAAGAGCGAACAGTTCCCGTACGCGACGAAGGACACCGCGGGCCGGCTGCG
>JAVHWE010000002.1:0-2957 GCA_032160285.1 Micromonosporaceae bacterium
CGACCCAGATTGCAACCGGTCTAGCGGGTGACGCATCCGCCCAGGCCAGAACCGTCACGTCCCGGGTGGCGCCTGGCCCACGTGGAGCGACGGCCAGTGCCGGGCATGGAACGGCATGGAACGCCCATTCACCGGGAAGCCGTCTCTCATCCCTAAAGGAGTAATCATGAAGCGCAGAACAGGTCTGCTCGCCATTCCCGCATGTGTGGTGGCGGTCGCCGCGCTCCTCGCCGCACCCGCGCAGGCGGCGGCCACGACGTTCACCGTCTCGCCCGGTGGCGCCTGGTCGGGGACGCGGGCCGCCGACTCGACGGTCGGCATCCGCGACGCCGTTTCCAACCAGGTGACCCTCTGCTCGGGGCTGGCGGTGGCGGGCAGCTTCAAGTCCGGCTCGGGCCTGAGCGGTACCACCATCGGCGCCGTGACACACATCGCGTTTACCGGCTGCAAGGCCGAGGGCGTGGCCGTCACCGTGACCGTGCACACATCGAACGCCAATCCGGCCCCGATCAACCTGACCGGGGTGGCCCCGTCCGATCCGGCAGTCGTCACCGGCCAGGCCACCAACGTCTCGCTGACCCTGGACGACGCGAACGGCTGTCATGCCGAAGTGGGAGCGAGAACCCTCAACGGCGGCGGCCCTGGGTTCACGGGCATCGCCTACCGAAGCACCGACGCCCGGCTCTCGTTCGCCGCACCAGGCAAGGGCCTGTTCGTCCAGTCTGCGACGCCTCAATGCAACACCGGGACCGCCGGCCTGGACGTTAAGCAATTTGACCGGATCTCGCTCGGCGGCTTCGGCGACTCGATCGCCGACTCCTCGGCGATCATCTCCCCGGCGCAGAGGATCAGCTCACCCTGACCGATGCCCAACGCGGCCGGCCCGCCCTCCTGCGCGGGGTGGGCCGGGCTTTGGACAAGCCGATACAAGACGGTAAGGCCAGGACGGCGGCATCGGGCTGGGATGTTTGGAGGCGACTCTTCAACCCAGCCGCTGCTGCCAGAGCCAGGTCCACGACCGGGCGGGGCCCGGTATCCGCTCGCTTCGAGCCGGAACCGACACCACAGCCGTCTTTCGCCGATGCGTCGATGACTCTTGCTCATCCCGGCCTGACCGTCGGTGCCCACCAGGGTCGACGTCTCGGCGCTGACCAGCGCGGGCGCCGTTACCGACAGACAGCCCATGCGGTCGCAGCTAACCATCGGCCGGGACGGTTCGATGCTCATCCGAAGTGAGTGGCTGAACAGTCAGGGCTGGCGAGCCAACGGTGCGTACGTACCGGTCACGCGGGCAGTACCCGACGCCGGATGCTCGGAGCTACACCCGGTTGTCCGTCCACGATCGACGTTGCTGACCCGCGTCCGCGGGGCCGTACCTGACGTGCGCGTCTGACTGAACGGGCAACCCCGAGCGGGCTGGCACGGTGTATCCCAATCTGTTTCACCGATGTCGGAGCGCCATGCCTCACGGTTGACTGCCGTCAGCACCCACGCTTCGTAAACCCCGAACCCCCCTCCGGCGGCAGGAATCACCGTGGATCTTCGCGCGTCTTGGGCACGGCAGTCGAAAAGACGAAAGATCAATCTTGTGACCGTCTGCACGATGGGCGCGGTGCTGCTGTCCTGCTGTGGCGCGGTCGGCAACGTCGCCGTGCATGACTACTCGCCGAAGGCAGACCTTGCCCCGGTGACCACGCCTGCGACGACGGCCACCGTGGCGTCCCCGTCGGACACTCCCGGTGCATCGCCGTCGCCGAGCGGCACACCCACCGGATCGTCGACCCCGGACGCCGTACCCGCCACCAGAGACCGCCAGCCGCCGCCACCCCCACCACCGGCGACCCACACGACCACCAAACGCGTACCCCCACCGCCGCCGCCACCGAAGCCCGCGCCGACCACCCGCGATCCGTACGTCCACGGCGTCCATCCCGGTGCGTTCTGCGCACCGGGCGGCGCGCTCGGGTACACAGTGGCCGGGACGTTGATGCGCTGCACAATGACGTCGACCGATTCGCGAAACCGGTGGCGAAGAGCCTGATTGCCGGGTTGAGCCAGCACGTTGTCGATGCGGTGCGTGGGAGCGGCAGATGCCGCGCCCACGCACCGCGCCGGTGGGGTCAGGCGCCGAACACCTGTACCTCGTAGATCCGGGCCGCGCCGTCGCCGTTGCTCGTCGGCGTGACGATGTTGAGCCGGACGAATTGGGCATTGACGGCGGTGATGTTGTGGGTGGTGACGCTGGCCGTGTTGGCGGTCACGGTCGCTACCGTGGTGAATGCGACTCCGTCGGTGCTCAACTGCAGGTTGAAGTCGCGGGTGTTCCAGCCGGTCTGTTCGCCGCCCGCGCCGGCGTGGTCGATCACGATCTGGTTCACCGAATGGATGCTGCCCAGGTCGACCTGCCAGAACTGGGTCCCGGCGGCGCCGGCCGAGCACCACTTGTCGGTGTTCCCGCCGGAGATGCTGCCGTTGACCGCCTTTGCCGAGCTTTCGTTGGCGTTGCACTGGCTGTCGGAGGTCGTCGTCTGGTTGAGTGCCATGTTGTTGGGCACCGCCGCGCCGCCGTTGTACGCCGGGGGCGCGTCGGCGACACCGTTGCCCCACGAACTGGCCGTTGAGCCCAGCGTGAAGTCGAGCGTCGCGCCGTTACGCCAGTCGTTCGCCGCGATCCAGTTCCGGGTCGTGGCGACACCGTTGACGTTGAGGGACTGGACGAAGAAGCTGCTCGCCGAGGCCTGCGGCGCGTTGACGGTCAGGGTGGCGCCGCTGGGCAGGTGGACGATTTCCTGCGTGAACTGCGGGCTGTTGAACATGAGGTCGGCCGTGCCCGGCGTGACCGGGTAGAAGCCCAGGGCCCCCCAGACGTAGTTGGCGCTCATCGTGCCGAGGTCGTCGTTGTTGGGGAAGCCGGCGGGTGTGTTGTGGTAGAACGCGTTGAGCATCCGGTTCACCAC
>JAVHWE010000030.1:0-7216 GCA_032160285.1 Micromonosporaceae bacterium
CGCGACCGGTGCCGGTACCGCTCTGGCCGTCGGCCGACGAGGGACCGGGGTCGGAGGCCCCTGGCGAGCCGGAGCCGGCGCAGTATTTCGTGGTGCCCGCCCGTGCCCGCGCGACGCCGCGCACCTATGGCGTACCCACGACGGCCGACGCGCGCTCAGTCCCGTCGCCACCCATGGTCCCGCCGGCCCAGCCACCGGTGCCCGACCCGCAAAGACCCGCCCCGCGAAGCTCCGGACTGTACGGATCCGGGCCACAGGGATTCAGCCCGCAGATATCCAGCCCGCCGGTGCCCGGCCCGGCGATATCCGGACCGCCGGTGCCCGGCCCGGCGATATCCGGACCGCCGTTGATATCCGGGGCGCCGGTCGGTCGGTACGAGGAGTGGACGCGTACTCAGCGTCCACATGGGACGTTGTACGGAAGCGGGGCGTCGAACGCCAGCCGTCCCACGGTGCCGCCGATGGAGCACTCCGGTTCGTTGACCGGCCACCTGTTGAGGCAGGGCGCCGACCTGCCGTCGGCGGAACCGGGAAACACGCGGGTCGTGGTGATCATGACGGTGGTCCTGGCGGTCCTCGTGATCGCCGGCCTGGTCGTCGCCGTGTTCGCCCGCAATGCTTTGATCAACGTCCTGACCGGCGGCTAACCGTTGCGGTGCGGTTACGTCGGGCCGGCGGCCGGCGGGCTCAGCCGGCCAGCGCCGACGCCATCCGGCGGACGCCGTCGATCAGGATATCGGGCGGCGTGGCGAAGTTCAGCCGCACGTGCCCGGCACCCTGTGCGCCGAATGTGGGGCCCGAGTTGACCGCGACCCGTCCCTTGGCCAGAAACACCGCGGCCGGATCAGCGCCGAGGCCGAGTGGGCGACAGTCCAACCACGCCAGGTAGGTGGCCTCCGGCGGGCGGTACCGCACCGTCGACAACCCCGCATCACCGGCGGCGAGCAGGGTCGCCAGCAGGGACCGGTTGGCGTCGAGTCCGGCCATCAGCGCGTCCAGCCACGCGCCACCGTCGCGGAACGCCACCTCGCTGGCGATGACGCCGAGGTGGCCGGAGCCGAAGAACACCTCCGGTACCAGCCGGTCCAGCGCGGGAGCGACCTCGGTACCGGCGATCACGAGCGCGGACTTCAGGCCGGGAAGGTTCCACGCCTTGGACGCCGACGTGATGACCACCGCCGATGCCGTACCCGGCAACGACAGGTAGGGCGTGAACGTCGCACCCGGGTAGACCATCGGCGCGTGGACCTCGTCGGCCAGGACCCGTACGCCGTGGCGGGCGGCCAGCTCCACGATGGCGGCGAGCTCCTGACGGCCGAAGACCGTGCCGGTCGGATTGTGCGGGCTGCACAACAGGTACGCGGTGACGTCAGGATCGGCGAAGCTGCGGGCCAGCCGGTCGAGGTCGACCGTCCACCGGCCGGCGGAGTCGACGTCGAGCGGGCTCTCCACGACCCGACGACCGGCCAGTTCGAGGTACGAGAAGTACGGGTGGTACACCGGCGGGTTGATGACCACGCCCTCGCCGGGTCGGGTCAGCGCGCGCAGCACCGCGACGACACCATGCATCACGTCCGGTACCAGGTGAATTGTCGCCGGATCCGGGGACCAGCCGAACCGGGCGGCGGAGAACGCCGCGAACGTCTCTGGTAACCGTCCGGCGTCCGCGTACCCGGTGTCACCCAGCTCGATGGCGTCCAGCAGCGCCGTGCGGATCGGCGGCGCCAGCGGTACGTCCATCTCCGCGAGCCACATGGGCAGGACGTCCGGCGGGTACCACCGCCACTTGACGCTGCGGCGGCGTCGCAGCCGGTCGTGGTCGAGTTCAGTCAGGGGATTCGCCGGCACACCACCACGGTGACACGCCACCCGGCGAGGCGGGCGGGGGGCGTCCGTGACGATGCCCACCCCAGTGGAGCCATGTGCCATTCGCCCGGTTACTGTAGAGCGCTGCCTCTTGGCACATCGTTCATCTCATCGGCGCGCGACACCCAGCGCGCCCGGGCGCCGACCGGCCGGGCCGGAGCGGAGCGCCCCGCTCGTACTCCGGAAGGTTTCTCTTGTCCGCTGACCTCAGCGCGTACCCGTCTGTGTTGAACCTCATCGTCGTGGATCCCGCGACCGCACCGGCCGTGCCGGGCTTTGCCGACCTGGGCCTGCCCGACGCCCTGGTCCGGGCCGTCGCCGCGAACGGCATCACCACACCGTTCCCGATCCAGACCGCCACCATCCCGGACGCGCTCGCCGGCCGCGACCTGCTCGGCCGTGGCCAGACCGGCTCCGGCAAGACCCTCGCGTTCGGCCTGTCGATGCTGGCCCGACTGGCCCGCACCGGCAAACCGGCGCCACACCGGCCGAAGGCGCTCATCCTGGTGCCGACCCGGGAACTGGCGATGCAGGTCAGTGAGGCGATCGCACCGCTGGGCCGGGCGGTCGGGCTGCGTCTGATGACCGCCTTCGGCGGCTCTCCGTACGAGCGCCAGCTCTTTGCGCTGGAACGCGGCGTCGACGTTGTCGTCGCTACCCCCGGACGCCTCGGCGACCTGATCCGCCGCGGCTCCTGCTCGCTGGACAGCATCAAGATCACTATCATCGACGAGGCCGACCAGATGGCCGACCTGGGCTTCCTGCCCGACGTCACCGAGTTGCTGGCGCAGACCCCGGCCGACGGCCAACGGATGCTGTTCTCGGCCACTCTCGACCGCGACGTCGACAAGCTGGTCAACCGCTTCCTGACCGATCCGGTCACGCACGCGGTGTCGCCGGCGGTCGCGTCCGTCGACACCATGGACCACCATCTGCTCCACATCCCGGCGCAGGAGAAGTTCGCGGTCACGGCGGCGATCGCGGCCAGGTCCGGCCGCACGATCCTCTTCGTCCGTACCCAGCTCGCGGTCGACCGGCTGGCCAGCCAGCTGGCCGAGGTCGGCGTCCGGGCGGGCGGGCTGCACGGCGGCAAGACCCAGCGGGTACGCACCCGCACGCTGGCCGAGTTCCGCTCCGGTGCCCTCGACGCGCTGGTCGCCACGGACGTCGCGGCCCGCGGCATCCACGTCGATGGGGTCAGCCTGGTGGTACACGTCGACCCGCCGGCCGACGCCAAGGACTACCTGCACCGGGCCGGCCGTACCGCCCGCGCCGGCGAGACCGGCACGGTGGTGACCCTGGTACTGCCGAAGCAGCGCAAGAGCACCGCGATCATGATCAAGCGGGCCGGTGTCCAACCGGGACAGCTACGGGTCCGGTCCGATGATCCGGCCCTCGCCGAGCTGACCGGCGCCCAGCAGCCCAGCGGCGTACCGGTCGTGCTGGAGCCCGTGCGTGCGCCGCGCCGGACGCGGGTACCCGGCCGCGGACACGTGCGACCGGCACGCCACGCCGGCGGTTCACCGCGTTACTAATCGTTACGGCGTAACCGTTTCGCGCATTACCGCGCCGTTCTTGTCCGGATCGGACCGGCCGGTCGGCGACGTCGACCCCCGGCGTCCCGGCCGGCCGTTTCCGCGTCGCCGGTCCGATCCGAGCGCTCGGGTACCGCCGGAGCCGACGCCCACCCGGCGCGCGGCGACTCCGCATAGGACAGTCGGTGCAGCGCTCGTGCCGCGGCTCGATCAGGCGACAACGGTCGGGGCGGATCCGCGGCCGCATCCTCGCCCCTCGCGATGGTGGCACACCTAACTACTCAAGCGGCACGATTTCCCCGTTTCTCGGACACCACACGCTCACGGTGCTGTAATGGGCGTACGTCGCAGAGGTGGCCTGACCAGGGAAACTGTCAGTAGCCGCCGGGGCGTTAGGGAGGGGTCCGTGGACACGGGAGATCGTCTGCTCACGCCGGGCGAGGTGGCCGCGCTGTTCCGCGTCGACCCCAAAACCGTCACGCGGTGGGCCGCGGCCGGCCGCATCAGCAGCATACGCACGCCGGGTGGGCACCGCCGGTTCCGCGAGTCGGAGGTACGCGCCCTGCTCGAAGGCGAGGCCGGGATCGGCGAGTCAGCCGGCTCCGGCGACACCGCCGGCCCCAGTCAGACCAATCTGGGCTCCGCCGGCCCGAACCCGTCGGGTCACCACCAGACCGGCATGAACCAGACCGGCATGAACCAGGCCAGCCTGAACCAGACCGGGGGCCACGCCAGCGGGAACAGCTCCGCCGCCCAGTACGGCACCAGCCCGTACGGCGGGGTCCACACGTAAACCCATCAGCCGGCAGCACCCACCCGACGCCGGCTAATCGGCGTCGGCCGCAGCCCCGCCGCTCCACCGGGTGAACAGGGTATGCGGCACCCGTACCGCGTCGAGTACCTTGCCGGCGACGAAGTCAACCAGCTGGCGAGCGGTCGCGTCGGCGCCCGCGGCATAGAACCCGGGGCTCGCCGGAAGCACCACCGCGCCGGCGTCGTGCAACGCGAGCAGGTGCTCCAGGTGGCTGCGGGTCACCGGAGTCTCCCGCGGTACCACCACGACCGGCCGGTGCTCCTTGAGGTTGACCTCGGCGGCGCGCTGCAACAGATCCTTGGACAGCCCGATGGCGATACCCGCGCAGGCCGCGGTGCTCGCCGGCACGACGATCATCCCTTGACTCGGGTACGAGCCGCTGCTCGGACCGGCGGCGAGGTTACCGGCCGGCCAGTACCCGATATCGTCGCCGGCAAGATCACGCGGCGCCCCACCGCCGGGTCTGGCGGCGGGGTCGCTGTCGCCGGGTCTGGCGGCGGGGTCGCCGTCGCCCAACCAGGCGGCCAGGTCGTTCTTCCAGTGGGCGTCGCGGAACGGCCGCCCGGTCTCGTCAAGCAGAGTGAGCCGGGCCGCCCGGGACACGATCAGGTCGACTGCCTGGCCGGCGTCCAACAGGCCGCGCAGCACCGCGGCGCCGTACGGCGTGCCCGACGCCCCGGAAACCCCCACGATCCACGGCCGTCGCATGCCCCCACGCTACCCGACGATCTTGGACGCCTCCGCGACCGCGGGGACGCGGGCGCTTGTAGGTCACGGCCGGAGTCCGCCGCGCACGATCAGGTCGGCCAGGGCGAAGGTGAACAACGCGATACCGACGAAACCGTTGGCGGTGAAGAAGGCCCGGTTGACCCGGGTCAGATCGGCGGGCGTGACGATCGCGTGTTCGTACGCGAACGCGGCGGCGGTCACCGCCAGGCCGGCCCACCACAGCCAGCCCAGGCCGACCAGCTCGCCGAACCAGACGAACAACGCGAACGTGATCACATGCGTAACGGTCGAGGCGGTCAACGCGAACCGGACCCCGTACCGCGCCGGCACGCTGTGCACTCCGATCCGCCGGTCGACATCGACGTCCTGGGTGGCGTAGATCAGGTCGAACCCGCCGATCCACAGCCCGACCGCGGCACCGAGTACCCAGGACGGCCCCGAACCGGCGAAGGTGCCGCTCACCGCGAGCCACGCCCCGACCGGCCCGACGACCTGGGCGAGCGCCAGCACGGCGTGCGGCCAGTTGGTGACGCGCTTGGCGTACGGATAGATCACCAGCGGTACCGCCGCGAGCGGCGACAGCGCCAGGCAGAGCGGATTGAGCAGGGCGGCCGCGGCGACGAGTACCGCCAGGGCGATCGCGGCGCCGGTCCACGCGGTGCGCACGCTGACCACCCCGGTCACCAGCTCGCGGGTCGCGGTACGCGGATTGCGGGCGTCGATGTGGCGGTCGATGACGCGGTTGGCGGCCATCGCGAAGGTGCGCGCACCGACCATCGCCACCGTGATCAGCAGCAGGTCGAGCCAGTGCACCCGGCCGCCGTACCGGGTCATCGCGGCCAGCGCGGCCAGATAGGCGAACGGCAAGGCGAAGATCGAATGCTCGACCTTGACCAGCCGCAGAAACGACGCGGTCCGGCTGGGCGGTGGCTGGGTCGCGGCCGTCACAATCCGTACTCCGTCCACCGATTGGACACCCGCGCCACCACCTCGGGCGCCATCGTCAGCTCCGCCGGCCAGCCGCGGTGGTAGCCCTCACCGGGCAGTTTGCGGGTCGCGTCGATGCCGGCCTTGCCACCCCAGAACTGTTGGTAGGACGCGTGGTCGAGATGATCGACCGGTCCCTGCGTGAGCAGCAGGTCGTGGGCGTAGTCGACGTTACCGAACGCGCGGAACGCGACCTCGTGGTAATCGTGCACGTCACAGTCGTCGTCGACCACGACGACCAGCTTCGACAGCGACAGCAGGTGCGCCCCCCAGACCGCGTTCATCACCTTCTGGGCGTGTTTCGGGTACCGCTTGCGGATCGATACGATCACGCAGTTGTGGAAGACGCCCGGCTCCGGGAGGTCGTAGTCGATGATGTCGGGTACGAGCAGCCGGAGCAGCGGCAGGAAGATCCGTTCGGTGGCCTTGCCGATCGGTCCGTCCTCCTGGGGCGGCTTAGACGTGATGATCGAGTGGTAGACCGGGCTCCGCTGGGTGGTCATCGCCTCGACGTGCAGTACCGGAAACGGCTCGACCGGGGTGTAGAAGCCGGTGTGATCCCCGAAGGGGCCTTCGGGCAGCCGCTCGCCCGGCTCCAGATACCCCTCCAGTACGACCTGGGCGTGCGCCGGCACCTGCAACGGCACCGTGAGGCAGTCGACCATCTCCACCCGATCACCGCGCAGGAAGCCGGCGAACAGGTACTCGTCGATGTCACCTGGTAGCGGTGCGCTGGCGGCGTAGCAGACGACCGGGTCACAGCCGATCGCGATGGCGACCGGCAACCGCTGGCCCAGCCGCTCGGCGACCGCGTGGTGCGCCGTGGAGTCCTTGTGGATCTGCCAGTGCATCGCGAGCGTGTTGCGCGAGTGCTGCTGGAGCCGGTACAGCCCGAGGTTGCGCTTGCCGGTCTCGGGATGCTTGGTGTGGGTCAGCCCGAAATTGTGGTAGATCCCGCCGTCGTCCGGCCACACCTTCAACCCCGGTAGCCGGTTGAGGTCGACGTCGTCGCCCCGGTACACGATCTGCTGGCACGGCCCGCCCTTGACCTGCCTGGGCGGTACCGACTTCAGTTGCAGCAGCTTGCCCAGCCCCTCCCGGATACCCGACCAGCCCACCGGCAGTTCGGGTTTGACGAGGTCCCCGATGCGTCGCCCGATCTCGTCGAGGTCATCGACGCCGAGCGCCATCGCCATCCGCCGCGGCGTACCGAACAGGTTGATCGCGACCGGCATGTCCCCGCGCGTCGGCGCCTCGAACAGCAGCGCCGGCCCGCCCGCGCGCA
>JAVHWE010000124.1:0-15006 GCA_032160285.1 Micromonosporaceae bacterium
CGGGGTCGGTCGCCGGCCGAATATTCGGCACCGTCGAGATCGTCGGCCCGCGAGCCTGGCGGGTCTTGCCGGCCGCGTCGACAATGGTGAGTTATGAGCGAGCCGCCCGACATCCGTGCGTCGAACCGGGAGCGGCAGGTGACGGTCCGGGCGCTGACAGGCCAGGTGCGTGACGGACGGATGTCCGAGGTGACATTCGTCCGCCGCCTGGTGATCGCGCTTGACGCCCGGCGCCGAAGCGAGCTGGACGAGCTGATGTCCGACCTACCCCGGCGCGGAGTGCGCCGGCGGATGCTGCCCGTCTACCGCCGGTTGACCGGCCTGCTCAGCGACGCGGTGCCGCGGGCGCTGCTTCGGCGACGGGCGGCCGCCCGCCGCCACCTCGCGCTGCCGCCGGTACCGGGGCAGTACGTCATCGGCCGGTCCGACGTGGTCGACCTGCGGCTCGACGACATCTCGGTGTCGCGCCGGCACGCGCTGATGGCCTTCGTCGAGGGTGGCTGGGTCCTCACCGACCTGGGGTCGCGCAACGGCACCTGGGTCAACGGGTGGCGGCTACCCGGCCCGGCCCGCGTCACGATCGGCGATCTGCTCGACATCGGCAACTGCCGGTTCGTGCTGGTCGACCGGCGCGGTGTGCTCGGCTACCGGGTGACCTCCATCGCGCAGTAGGCGCGGCGCGGCCGCGCGGACCCGGCCATCGGCGCGCCGAACGTATCCCGGCCATGGGGCGCTGAACGTGTCCGGCCATCGGGCGCTGAGCGTGTCCGGCTATCGGGCGCTGAGCTGGTGGAGGGTCCAGGCCAGCGCCGGGGTGCCGGCCAGCCACAACAGGTACAGCGCGGCCGGCGCGGTCGGCACCGCGAGGCGCGGGGGGTCCACCGAGCGACGGGCCATCTCTTTGGCGTACCGCAGCGCGTGGGCCAGCTGCTCGGCACCGCGGCCGGTCCGGCCGAGTCCGGAACTATGATCATGGGCGGCCACGACCAGGCCACCGTCCGTGGTGTGGATGGTCACGTCATGACGGCCGTACTCGATCCCCCGCACCTGCTGCCAACCGAGCCGGGCCGAGCCGGCGGCGCCGACCACGGCGACACCGCCCCGGTTCCAGGCCAGGCGGGAGCGCAGGAGCAGTCGGAAGCCGACCGCACAGGACGCCGCCATCACGACCGCCGCCAGCAGCACCGCTGCCGTCGTCGACAGGGTCACCAGCAGGCCCACCGGCGTGAGCAGCACGAGCGGCGTACCGGCGATCAACGTGTACCCGATCGGCCGGGCCTGGGCGTGAACGTGCACCTGGTACGGGTTGTCGTCGCTGTCGGCCGGGTCGATCGCGGCTACCTCCTCGGGGCGCAGCGGCAGGTCGCCGCGGTGCGGCGCGGCGAGCGCGGCGTCCAGACCGGACAACTCGTCATCGTCGGTCCACTGCGCCGACATCGGCTCCGGTCCGCCGTCGGCGGTCGGCTCGCTGAACGGCGGTGCGTGGACGTCGGCGGGGACCGGGCCGGTGGGCAGGACCGGATCGCCGTCGACCACGACGGTGCACCAACGGCCCGCCGCGGGAACCCCGTACAGCAGCGCGGGCCGGGTGGGCAGGATCAGCACCCGGCCGGCGCCGGGGTCGTCGGTCGGCAGGTCGACCACCGGCGGGGCGGACAGGCAGCTCAGCTCGGTGGCCGCCGGCTCGCCCGGTCGCGCGTCGCCGGGGTAGACCGCGGTCACCCCGAGGCCGGCTCGCACATACACCTGACTGACCGGTTGCGGCTGCGTGAACAGTTCGCGCAGCCCGGCGAACCGGTCGGCGGCGCGACCGCGGCACGCCGCGGCGACACCGGCCGCCGCGACGGCGAGGGCGAACCATCCGGTCACGTCGTACGGGTCGCTGATCGGCTGGACCACGCCGTTGCGGTCGACGCGGGCCGGCATCCGCTGGCCCACCGGATGGTCCGCCGCCCGGACCGCGAGTTCGGCGAACCGCCGGTCCGGCAGGCGCACCCGGACCGTGTCCGCGTCGACCCGCGCCACGACATCCACGGTGAGCGGGACCGCGGCGTCCTCGCGGGCGGCCACCGTGGCCTGCCGGTGCCACGTCGCACCGGCCACCCCGACGGCGGTGAGCAGGCACATCGCCGCGACGACCAGCCAGCCGACACCGATGCGGGGGAGCGCTCGCGGGGTGGGCGGCCGCTCGTGGCGGGCGTCGGCGAGCCAGGCCCGCGCGGCGCCACTGGGATGCGGTCCCCGGCCGAGGGCGGCGACCGCGAAACAGAAGCCGGCGAAGCCGAGATCCACCGCGTACACCCAGGTCGGCGACGCGAGCGCCGGGTGCGACAGGTCGTAGGAGACCACCGCGGCGGTGAACGCGGCGGCCAGCCATCCGGCGGTACGAGGGTGGAGCAGGCCGGCGACGCCGGCGGCGAAGAGCAGTCCGACCGTCATCGCCGAGACCGGGTCGGGCGCGCACGGGGCCGAGTCGGTACAGTGCCGCGTCGGCGCGGTCGCGTCGTGCAGGGTCAGTACCGCGACGGCGGCCGCCATGATCGTCACCCGCAGCGCCCGGCTCAGCCAGCGGGGCCGGCCGAGCGCACGCAACGCGCGGGCGTCACGGGTCAGCAGCAGGGCGGCCATCCGCTCATGATGCAGCCCGTACCGGTCCGGCGTGGTCAGCGACCCGTCTCAACCGGATGTCCGGTCGGTCGGTTGGCGCGGTGACGGGGCGGTTCGCATGGTCACGGGCCGGTTGGCATGGTCACGGGGCGGTTGGTGACGGGGCGGTTCGCATGGTCGCGGGGCGGTGGGCATGGTCGCCGGGCGGTGGCATGGTCACGAGGTCGGTTGGCTTTGTCACCAAGACGGTGCGACCTACGCTGCGGTCGGATAACCTACGGGTACGTAACCGTAAGGAGGCACCATGTCGTCACAGACCGAGCTGCTGCTCGACCTCGAACCCGTCGTCGAAGCGAACCTGAACCGGCATCTCAGCCAGGCGACCGAGTGGTTTCCGCACGAGTACGTGCCGTGGAGTGAGGGCCGCGACTACGACGGGGTACTCGGCGGCGAGGCGTGGGCACCCGACCAGTCGAAGATGTCCGACGTCGCCCGTACCGCGTTGATCGTGAACCTGCTCACCGAGGACAACCTCCCCAGCTACCACCACGAGATTCGGACCCTGTTCGGTCGCGACGGCGCGTGGGGTACCTGGGTGCACCGGTGGACCGCCGAGGAGGGCCGGCACGGCATCGCGATCCGCGACTACCTGCTCGCCACCCGGGCCGTCGACCCGATCGCGCTGGAGCGGGCCCGGATGATCCACATGTCGGCCGGGTACAACAACGACCACCCCGAGGAGCTGCTGCACTCGGTCGCGTACGTGTCGTTCCAGGAGCTGGCCACCCGGATCTCGCACCGAAACACCGGCCGGTTCAGCGGCGACCCGGTCTGCGAACAGCTGCTGGCCCGGGTCGCCCAGGACGAGAACCTGCACATGGTCTTCTACCGCAATCTGCTCGCCGGTTCGCTGGAGCTGGCGCCCAACCAGACCATGCGCGCGATCACCGACGTGGTGAAAGGCTTCCAGATGCCCGGCCACGGTATCGAGAACTTCGGCCGCAAGGCGGTACAGATGGCCGTCGCCGGCATCTATGACCTGCGCATCCATCACAACGAAGTGATCATGCCGGTACTGAAGAATCTGAGGATCTTCGACACCGTGGGCCTCGAAGGTGACGGCGAGAAGGCCCGCGAGGAGCTGGCCGGCTTCCTCGCCGACCTGGACGCCAACGCCACCCGGTTCGAGGAGCGCCGCGAAGCCAACCGCGCCCGCGCCGCCGCCCGCGCCGGCTAACCCGCCCGGCGGACCCTGGCCTGATCACCGAGAGTTTGCGGGGTTGCCGCCCGCACAGCTGTGGATAACCCGTCCATTACAGGATCAGGGAGAGGTTCGCGGATGGTAACCCCGGAAACTCTCCCTGATCATGGCCACTGCGGCTAGCTGGTACGGCGGCGGAATCCTTGCCAGAGGAGGAGAGCGCCGACGACAACGACGATCGGACCGATCACCGCCCACATCGTGGAGCCGCTCATCGCGCTGCCGCCGAGTACGTCGAGACCCTGCAGGGTCCAGACGCCGCCAATGAGGATGAGTAGGGCCCCAATTGTCAGGAACAACCATGGTTTCATGCGCGCCATCCTCCGCCATACCGGTCGGCGGCAGCTATCCATGGCGACGAATCAACCGGATCGGGATGGAATCGTAATTGACAGTGGTCGATCAAGTATCGTCGTCTGGCTGTGAGCACCCAGTGGTGGCGAAGCGCCGTGATCTACCAGATCTATCCCCGGTCGTGGGCCGACTCCGACGGTGACGGCGTGGGCGATCTGCCCGGTATCGTCGACCGACTCGACCACCTCGTCGAACTCGGGGTCGACGCCGTGTGGATGTCGCCGTGCTACCCGTCGCCGCAGGCCGACGCCGGGTACGACGTGTCCGACTACCGCGACATCGACCCGGTTTTCGGGCGGCTGGCCGACTTCGACCGGCTGGTGGGCCGGGCGCACGAGTGCGGCCTGCGGTTCATCGTCGACCTCGTTCCGAACCACACCTCCGACGAGCATCCGTGGTTTCGGGCCGCACTGGCGGCCGGCCCCGGCAGCCCGGAACGCGACCGGTACCTGTTCCGCGACGAGCCCAACGACTGGCCCAGCGTGTTCGGTGGTTCTGCCTGGACCCAGGTGCCCGACGGCCAGTGGTACCTGCACCTGTTCGACGTCAAGCAGCCCGATCTGAATTGGGAGAACCCGCAGGTCCGGGACGAGTTCGCGGACGTGCTGCGGTTCTGGCTGGATCGCGGGGTCGACGGGTTTCGGGTCGACGTGGCACACGGCCTGATCAAGAACTTGCCCCCGCCGACCGGCCCGGCCGTCGACGCGCCACCACAGCTGCCGGACGTCCGGCCGCCGATGTGGGATCAGGATGCCGTCCATGACATCTACCGGTCCTGGCGGAAGATCGTCGACGGGTACCCGGGGGAGCGGATCCTGGTGGCCGAGGCCTGGGTCGACCCGCTGGACCGGCTGGCCCGCTACGTCCGGCCGGACGAGATGCACCAGGCGTTCAACTTCGGGTACCTGACCGCGCCGTGGCGGGCCGTCGCCCAGCGCGAGGTGATCGCGGCGTCGTTGGCCGCCACCGGCGCGGTCGGCGCCCCCACCACGTGGGTGCTGTCCAACCACGACGTGGTGCGCCACCCGAGCCGGTTCGGCCGCGGCGACGTCGAGGTACCGCGGGGCGGCATCGGCCTCGACGATCCGCAGCCGGATGAGGCGCTCGGCCTGCGGCGGGGCCGGGCGGCCACGCTGGTGATGCTGGCGCTGCCCGGCTCGGCGTACCTGTTCCAGGGCGAGGAGTTGGGGCTGCCCGAGCACACCACGCTGCCCGACGCCGCCCGGCAGGACCCGACCTGGGTACGGTCCGGCCACACGGTCCGGGGGCGCGACGGCTGTCGGGTACCGGTCCCGTGGGCACCGGGCGGCCCGTCGTACGGGTTCGGCCCCGGCGAGCGCAGCTGGCTGCCGCAGCCGGCCAGTTGGGACCGGTACGCGCTGGCCGGCCAGCGGGGCGTCGCCGGCTCCACGTACGAGCTGTACCGGGAGGCGCTGCGGCTGCGCCGCGGGTACTCGCTGGGCGACGGCAACCTCGACTGGCTACCGGACACCGGGATCGACGAGGTGAGCTTCCGCAACGGTGAGGTACTGGTCATCGCGAACCTCGGCGACGAGCCGGTCGAGTTGCCGACCGGCGCGCGGGTCCTGCTCGCCAGCGGTGACCTCGACGGCAACCGGGTACCGACCGATACCACGGTCTGGGCGCTGGCCTGACCGGCGCGACGGCCGTGGCGACGGCGTCGGGCGGCCGGAACACCGCGTACAACGTCGCGGGTACAACGGCGCGGGCACCCCGGTAATCCGGGGCGCCCGCGCCGTGAAGACCGACTTGGTCAGCTCTTGAACACGTCCTTGATCTTTTCGCCGGCCTGCTTCAGGTTGGACTTGGCCTGGTCGCCCTTGCCTTCGGCTTCCAGCTGCTCATTATCGGTGGCCTTGCCGACGCCTTCCTTGACCTTGCCGCCGACGTTCTCGGCCTGGTTGTCGACCTTGTCGTCGAATCCCATATCGAGCCTCCGTCTGTTGTGCGGATGTACCACCGTTGGATACCCCGTCCGGGTGGTTCTAACCATCCGTATACCTGGGTCAGCCGGTGGCCCGCGGGCGCGTCGCGCTCACGGCCGACAGCGGCGGGGCCACGTGTTCGAGGGACTGGCCCTCGGCGTCGACGCCAAGGAGGACCTCGACCACACCACCGACGATCATGACTGCGGCGCCGATCAGGTACCCGATGAAGAGCTTGCCCGGGTTCGCGCCGTTGCCGATGAGCCAGCCGTAGAAGATCGGGCCGATGGCGCCGAAGCACTGGGCGATGGCGAAGAAGACCGCGATCGCCTGGGCCCGGACCTCCAGCGGGAAGATCTCACTGACGGTGAGGTACGCGGAGCTGGCCCCGGCGGAGGCGAAGTAGAAGATGATGCACCAGGCGATCGTCTGGGTGATGGCGTTGAGGATGCCGGCGTTGAACATCACCGCGGTGATGGCCAGCAGCACGCCCGACAGCAGGTACGTGCCGGAGATCATCTTGCGTCGCCCGATGGTGTCGAACAGGTGCCCGATGGTCAGCGGTCCGGCCAGGTTACCGACCGCGAACGCGATGAGGTAGATGGGCGTGCTTTTGGCGTCGACCCCGTAGAACTTGGTCAGTACCAGCGTGTACGTGAAGAAAATCGCGTTGTACAGGAAGGACTGGGTGATCATCAGCGACGCGCTCAGCACCGACCGCGACGGGTAATGCTTGAAGAGCACCCGTATCAGCGACAGGTACCCGTGCGAGTCGGCCGGCTTGACCTCGATCGCCTGGGACTCGTCGACCGGCGCGAGGGTCTGGCCGGACTCCTCGACCTGGCGCTCGATGATGCGGATGTTGTCCTCCGCCTCCTGCTCGCGGCCGTGCATGAGCAGCCATCGGGGGCTCTCGGGCAGGTGCCGGCGCAGATTCCAGATCATGGCGCCGAGAATCGGGCCGATCAGGAAGCCCAGCCGCCAGCCGACGGCAAGCGGCAGCTGATTGAGGAGCACAAAGGTACCCAGGGTGCCGATGATCGACCCGGCCCAGTATGTACCGTTGACGCCGATATCGACCCGTCCCCGGTACTTCGCCGGCATCATCTCGTCGATGGCGGAGTTGATCGCGGCGTACTCACCGCCGATACCGGCCCCGGCGATGAACCTGGTCAGGTACAGGAAGGTCAGTCCGGTGACGCTGTTGCTCCAGGTCAGCGCGGTCAGCGCATTACCGGCGAGGTAGATGCCCAGCGTCACGACGAACAGGTTCTTGCGGCCGAGCGCATCGGACAACCGCCCGAACAGCAGCGCGCCGAACACCTCACCCAGGAGGTATACGGTGGCTATCGCGCCGACCTGGGTGGAGCTGAGCCCGAGCGTCTCGTGCTTGTTGAGCACCGCGCCGATGGCACCGGCGATCGTGATCTCCAGTCCGTCGAGAACCCACGCGGTACCGAGCGCCAGAATCATCCGGGTGTGGAACGGAGACCAGGTCAACCGGTCGATGCGGGCCGGGATCAGGCTGCGAATCGTCCCGCCGCCGGTTGTTTGGGTGTGCGCCACGTCAGCCATAGTCAACCTCCAGACCCGGCCGTCAGCGGCGAGCGATCGGTGCTGGCGGTCTCCCGACAACGAAGACGGACTGGGTGTACGTCTGTGTCAGGCGTGTTTCCCCGGTCCACCCGCAGTCAAACTCGCCGTCGTCGATTGGCAGCGGATCGCAGTCGGACGCCCGCGGCGCTGCGCACCGGTGCGGCGGTCGCTGTCGGTGCGGTGCCGTAGCATCCGCGGCGGCAACGCGAGCCGGAGACCCGGTCCCGCGGAACCGACGAGAGGAGCTTGCGCTCATGGCGGCCACGTTCGTGCTGCTGTCCACCGCCGACACCGACCTGCTCGCGGCCGACCTGGCGACGGCCAGGTCGGCCGGGGACGGTGGTTTCGCCGGTGTCGACTGGCGGGTCGCCAACCCGAGCAGGCTCGACGACAACGAGCTGCCGGCGCTGCTGGACGGTGCGGTGTTGGTCATGGTGCGGCTGCTCGGCGGCCGGCGCACCTGGTCCGACGGCCTCGACGCGGTCCGCCGTGCCGGTGTCGCGGTGGTCGCCCTCGGGGGTGAAGCCACCCCGGACGCCGAACTGACCGCCCTGTCCACGGTGCCGGCCGGTGTCGCCCATGACGCCCAGCGCTACCTCGTCGAGGGCGGCCCTGACAACATGCGCGAGCTGTACCGGTTCCTGTCCGACACCGTGCTGCTCACCGGCGAGGGGTTCGCGCCGCCGGCCACCACCCCCGCGTACGGGCGGCACGGCGATTACCCGTTGCGGCCGGACCGGCCAACCGTCGGGATCGTCTTCTACCGGGCGCACGCGCTAGCCGGCAACACCGCGTTCGTGGACACCCTGGCCGGCGCGGTCGAGGCGGGCGGCGGCAACGCCCTGCCGGTTTTCGTGTCGTCCCTGCGTACCGTCGACGGCGAGCTCGCCGCCCTGCTGCGCCGCTGCGACGCGCTCGTGGTCACCGTCCTCGCGGCCGGCGGTACCCGACCGGCCGACGCCGGCGCCGGTGGGGAGGCGGACGCGTGGTCGGTCGAGGCACTGGCGGCGCTCGACATCCCGGTCCTGCAGGGGCTCTGCGTCACCGGTACCCGGGCACAGTGGGCCGACTCGTCGGCGGCGCTGACCCCGATGGACGCCGCGATGCAGGTGGCGATCCCCGAGTTCGACGGCCGGCTGATCACGGTGCCGTTCTCGTTCAAGGAGACAGGCGGCCGACCGGACGGGGTTGCCGTGTACGTCGCCGACCCGGAGCGCGCCGCCCGGGTGGCCGGCATCGCCCTCGGGTACGCGCGGTTGCGCGCGATCGCCAACCCCGACAAGCGGATCGCGATCATGCTGTCGTCCTACCCCACGCGGCACTCCCGGGTCGGTAACGCGGTCGGGCTGGACACCCCGGCGTCCGCCGTCGAACTGCTCCGGGTGCTGCGCGCGGCCGGGTATGCGACCGGGGACTTCCCCGAGGACGGTGACGCCCTGATCCACCGGCTGATCGCCGCGGGCGGCCACGACGTGGAGTGGCTCAGCGAGGAGCAGCTGGCGGCCGCCCCGATCCGGGTACCGGCGGCCGACTACCGCCGCTGGTTCGACGCGCTGCCCGCCGACCTGCGTGCGTCCATGCGCGACACCTGGGGTCAGCCGCCGGGCGAGCTGTACGTCGACGGGGACGCGATCGTGCTGGCCGGCCTGCGGTTCGGCAACGTGACGCTGATGATCCAGCCGCCGCGCGGGTTCGGCGAGAACCCGATCGCCATCTACCACGACCCCGACCTGCCCCCGTCGCACCACTACCTCGCCGCGTACCGCTGGCTGGCCGACAACGTGGACGCCGTCGTCCACCTCGGCAAGCACGGCACCCTGGAGTGGCTGCCCGGCAAGGGCCTCGGCCTGTCCGGGGGCTGCGCACCGGACGCTGTACTCGGCAACCTGCCGCTGGTGTACCCGTTCATCGTCAACGACCCGGGGGAGGGTACGCAGGCCAAGCGCCGCGCCCACGCCACCATCGTCGACCACCTGGTACCGCCGATGGCGCGCGCCGACACGTACGGCGACATGGCCAAGCTGGAGCAGCTGCTCGACGAGTACGCCACGGTGCAGGCCCTCGACCCGACGAAGCTGCCGACGGTACGGGCCCAGATCTGGACGGTGATCCAGGCCGCGCAACTGCATCACGACCTGCACGTCGACACCGAGCCGGACGACTTCGACAGCTTCGTCCTGCACGTGGACGGGTACCTGTGCGAGATCAAGGATTCGCAGATCCGCGACGGCCTGCACATCCTCGGCGGCGCGCCGGTCGGCGAGGCGCGGGTCAACCTGGTTCTCGCGATCCTGCGGGCGCAGCAGATGTGGGGCGGGTCGGTGACCGCGCTGCCCGGCCTGCGCGCGGCGTTGGCGGTACAACTGGGATTGTCGGAGGCGTCCCTGCTGGCCGGGCAGGCACCGCCGGCCGCGGGTGCGGCGGCGTTGGCGGCTCTTGTCGACGGACCGGCCCGCACCGCCGCGGACCTCGTCGACCGACTCGAGGACGTGGCCCGCGCGCTGGTGCTCGGCTGTGAGGCCCACGGCTGGGACCCGGCCGCGGTGACGACGGTGGTGACCGACGTGCTGGGCGCCCCGGCCACTGATGTGATCAACCCCGTCGGCACGGCCACCGGCGTGGTCGAGGTGCTCCGGTTCGGTGCGACCGAGGTGGTACCCCGGCTCGACGCGACCACCGGTGAGCTGGCCGCTGTCGTGCACGCGCTGGCCGGCGGGTACGTGCCGGCCGGTCCGTCCGGGTCGCCGACGCGTGGTCTGGTCAACGTGCTGCCGACCGGCCGCAACTTCTACTCCGTCGACCCGAAGGCAATCCCGTCGCGCAACGCCTGGGACGTCGGCCGGGCGCTCGCCGACTCGCTGCTGGCCCGGCACCGATCCGACACCGGAACGTGGCCGGCGCTGGTCGGGCTGACCGTGTGGGGCACCAGCGCCATGCGTACCCAGGGCGACGACATCGCCGAGGTGCTCGCCCTGCTCGGGTGCGAGCCGGTCTGGGACGACGCGTCCCGGCGGGTCACCGGTTTCGCCGTGATCGACCTCGACACGCTCGGCCGACCGCGCATCGACGTGACGGTACGGATCTCCGGCTTCTTCCGCGACGCGTTCCCGCACGTCGTGGCGCTGATCGACGACGCGGTCAGCGCCGTCGCCGCCCTGGACGAGCCGCCGGAGCTCAACTTCGTCCGCGCCCACGCCCTCGCCGACCGGGCCGTCCACGGCGACTGGCGGCGGGCCACCACCCGGATCTTCGGCTCCAAACCGGGCGCGTACGGCGCCGGTCTGCTCCCGCTGATCGACGCCCGCAACTGGCGCGACGACCGGGACCTGGCCGAGGTGTACGCGGTCTGGGGCGGGTACGCGTACGGGCGTGACCTCGACGGCCGGGGCGCCCGCGACGACCTGGAGACCGTGTACCGGCGGATGGCGGTCGCCGCGAAGAACGTGGACACCCGCGAGCACGACATCGCCGACTCCGACGACTACTTCCAGTACCACGGGGGGATGGTCGCGATGGTGCGGTCGCTGCGCGGCAGCGACCCGGCCGCGTACATCGGCGACTCGCACGTACCGTCGTCGGTGAAGACCCGCAGCCTGGCCGAGGAGACGAAGCGGGTGTTCCGGGCCCGGGTGGTCAACCCGCGCTGGATCGACGCGATGCGCCGCCACGGCTACAAGGGCGCGTTCGAGCTGGCCGCGACCGTGGACTACCTGTTCGGGTACGACGCCACCGCCGGGGTGGTGGACGACTGGATGTACGAGCAGCTCGCCGCCGCGTACGTCGGCGACCAGGCGGTGCGCGACTTCCTGGAGAAATCCAACCCGTGGGCGCTGCGCGGCATCACCGAACGCCTGCTGGAGGCCGCCGACCGGGGCCTGTGGTCGGCTCCCGAGCAGGCCACCCTGGACCTGCTCCGCGAGGCGTACCTCACCACCGAGGGCAACCTCGAAGACGACGAAGTGTCCCCGTCGTAGCGGATCACCCGGTGCGAGTCGCTCGGCGTCCGGCCCGTCACGTTGACGGCGACACCGCCGGTGGGACAGCATGTCGGTCAGAACGGCGGTGGAGGAACCCGGTGCGAATCCGGGGTGGTCCCGCCACTGTCACCGGGGAGTAACCCGCACCGACACGCCACGGCCGCATCTGCGGCGGGAAGGCCGCGGGGAGCACCGATCCGGGAGCCAGGAGACTCCGGCCGTTCGTTGAGAACCGATACGCGGGCGTGGACACCCGCGGAAGGGATAGCGCATGCCTACGCGCCTGACCGGCGGATGATCCCGCCGTACCCGTTCGCTGCCGTCGTCGGCCTCACCGACCTGCGCCTGGCGTTGCTGCTGAACGCCGTGTCGTCGGCGGTCGGCGGGGTGCTGGTGCGGGGCGAGAAAGGTACTGCCAAGTCGACCGTGGTCCGGGCGTTGGCCAGCCTGCTACCGGAGGTCGACGTGGTCGGTGACTGCCGCTTCGCCTGCGATCCGGCAGCGCCCGACGGGTCCTGTCCGGACGGCCCGCACCCCGCCGCGACCGGGCAGCCGCCCGTACCGCCCGGGGTGCCGGGGACGCCGGTGACGCGGCGGGCCCGGCTCGTCGAGCTGCCGGTCGGCGCCACCGAGGACCGGGTGATCGGCGCGCTCGATCTTCAGCGGGCGCTGACCGACGGGGTCCGGGCGTACGAGCCCGGCCTGCTCGCCGCCGCACACCGGGGAGTCCTGTACGTCGACGAGGTCAACCTGCTCCCCGACCACCTGGTGGACCTGCTGCTCGACGCCGCCGCGATGGGCCGCGCCCATGTGGAACGCGACGGCGTGTCGGTGCAGCATGCGGCCCGCTTCCTGCTGGTCGGCACGATGAACCCGGAGGAGGGCGAACCCCGCCCGCAGCTCGTCGACCGGTTCGGCCTGGTGGTGTCGGTCACCGCACCGGACGACCCGGTACAGCGTGCCGAGGTGGTCCGGCGGCGGCTCGCGTACGAGGCCGACCCGGTCGCCTTCGCCACCCGCTGGGCGGCCGACGACGCCGCCATCGCCGACCGGATCGTGGCGGCCCGCCGCCGGCTGGCCGGGGTACGCCTGCCCGACGCCGAACTGGACCGGATCGCCCGGATCTGCCTGACCTATGGCGTCGACGGGATGCGCGCCGACATCGTGGTCGCCCGCGCGTCGGTCGCGCTCGCCGCGTGGCACGGCCGCGACGAGGTCACCGCCGCCGACGTGGCGGACGCGGCCCGGCTCGCCCTGCCGCACCGCCGCCGCCGCGACCCGCTCGACCCGCCCGGTACCGACCAGCAGCGGCTGGAGGAGGCGCTCGACGCCAATCAAGACCCGCCCGCATCCCCGGACCGCGATCCGGAGTCCGACCGTGACCCGGCCGGCGGTGACCTGGCCGGCGGTGACCCGAATGGCGGTGGCCCTGACGACCGTGGCCGGGACGACGGAGGCCCTGGCAGCCGGGGCCGCGGTGGCCGTGGCCCGGACGACGACGGCGGCCCCGACGGCGGGCCGAACGGTGCTGCCAACCCGGGCGGTGGACAGGACGGCGCGGTCGAGCCCGGCACCTCCAGCGACGACGGCAACGCCGACGCCGATACGGACAGCGCGCCGGTGGGCCAGCCGGCCCCGGTGGGCGCCGCCTACCGGCCGACCACGTTCCGGGTACCCGGCCGGGGCGCGGGCGGGCCGACCGGTCGTCGCTCCATCGCGCAGGCGAGATCCGGCCGGGTCGTCGGCGCGCGCCAGCCCGCCGCCGGTACCCGGCTGACCAGCGTGCACCTGCCCGCGTCGATCCGTGCCGCGACCGCCCGCGGCAGCCGCCGGGTCACCACCGCCGACCTGCGGGAGGCCATCCACGTCGGCCGGGAGGCCAACCTGGTGCTGTTCGTCGTGGACGCCTCCGGCTCGATGGCCGCCCGGCAGCGGATGCGTACCGTCAGGACCGCCGTTCTGACGCTGCTGCGCGACGCCTACCAGCGCCGGGACAAGGTCGGCATGATCACTTTCCGGGGTACCGGGGCCCAGTCCGTCCTCGAACCGACGAGCAGCCACGAGGTCGGCGTGGCGAAACTACGCGACCTGCGGACCGGCGGACGTACCCCGCTCGCGGCGGGGTTGCGCGTCGCCGTCCGTACGCTGGCCGTCCAGCGGCGCCGTGACCCGCACCGGCGCGCGCTGCTCGTGGTGGTCACCGACGGCCGGGCCACCTCCGGGGCGGATCCGCTGACCGTCACGCCGGCGCTGGCCGGGACGGCCGCCGTCGTGGTGGACTGCGAGTCCGGACCGGTTCGACTGGGCCTCGCGAGGCGGCTGGCCAGTGCGTTGGACGCCGAACACATGAGCCTCGACGCGCTCGACGCGGCCACCGCATCCCGGAGGGCGGCCTGATGGCCACGGCGTACCGGAGGGCGGCCTGATGCCACAGGGCAAGCCGGATCGGGTACCCGACGACGGTCTCACCACCCGCGAGCGTCGCCGCCAGCCGGTTCTCGCCGTGCACACCGGTACCGGCAAGGGCAAGTCGACGGCGGCGTTCGGGATGGCCCTGCGGGCCTGGAACACGGGCTGGCCGATCGCGGTGTTCCAGTTCGTCAAGTCGCAGATGTGGCGGGTCGGCGAGGAGGCCGCGTTCCGCGCGCTGGGCGAGGTGCATGAGCGGACCGGCCAGGGCGCGCCGGTCGCCTGGCACAAGATGGGCGAAGGCTGGTCGTGGATCCAGCGCCCCGGTGGCGAACGCGACCACGCCGCCGAGGCGGCCGAGGGCTGGGCGCAGATCAAACGGGATCTGGTCGCCGAACGGTACCGCTTCTACGTGCTGGACGAATTCACGTATCCGATGAAGTGGGGTTGGGTCGACGTCAACGAGGTGGTCGACACGCTGCGGCAGCGGCCCGGCAGCCAGCACGTCGTGGTCACCGGGCGGGACGCGGCACCGGCCCTCATCGCCGCGGCCGACCTGGTCACCGAGATGGGCAAGGTCAAGCACCCGATGGACGCGGGCCGTAAGGGTCAGCCGGGCATCGAATGGTAGTGCCGCGCATCGTCGTCGCCGCGCCGGCCTCCGGGCACGGCAAGACCACCGTGGCCACCGGACTGCTCGCCGCGTTCGCCGCGCGCGGCCTGGTGACCGCCGGGTTCAAGGTCGGCCCGGACTACATCGATCCCGGCTACCACACGCTCGCCGCCGGCCGGCCGGGCCGCAACCTCGATCCGGTACTGGTCGGCACCGACCTCATCGCGCCGCTCTTCGCCCACG
>JAVHWE010000134.1:0-10975 GCA_032160285.1 Micromonosporaceae bacterium
CTCGACTACCTGCGCGACGGCCCGTTCGACGGCAACCCGGCCAACAACGCCGCCACGCTGATGCTCCCGGGTGGATACCTGCCGACGACCGCGGCTCGCGGTGGCGCGGCCATTCCCGGGCCGCAAATGGCCATCGACGGCCGGCTGCGTGCCGCGCCCAACCAGGCCATGCTCGCCGGTGACGTGCGCGCCAACGAAAACATCGCGTTGACCGCCACCCACACCATGTTCGCCCGCGAACACAACCGGATCGTCGGGCTGCTGCCCAACACGCTGACCGACGAGGAGAAGTTCCAGATCGCGCGTCGCGTGGTCATCGCCGAACAGCAGTTCATCACCTACAACGAGTTCCTCCCCGCCGCCGGCGTGCGACTGGCCCCCTACACCGGGTACAAGTCCAACGTCAACCCGACCCTGAGCCAGGAGTTCGCGACCGTCGGGTACCGGGCGCACAGCCAGATCCACGGCGAGTTCGAGGTCGAGACCGAGCGGGCGCGCTACTCGGCCGCCCAGTTGGCATCGTTCGCCCAGCAGGGGATCAGTGTCGAAGCCGGGCCCACGGCCGCCGACGTCATCCTGGCCGTCCCGCTGAACGTGGCGTTCTTCAACCCGAACCTGCTCAAGCAGATCGGCCTCGGCCCGATGATCAAGGTGCTGAGCGGCGAGGCGGAGTACAAGAACGACTTCATGATCGACAACCACCTCCGCAGCGTCCTGTTCCAGGTGCCCAAGCCCGGTCGCACCGACTGCATCGAGCCGGTCGACCCCGCCTGCTTTACCGGCGTGGTGGACCTCGGCGCGATCGACATCGAGCGCGGTCGCGACCACGGTATCGCGACGTACAACAACCTGCGCCGCGAATACGGGCTGGCTCCGAAGACGAGCTTCAGCGCGATCACCGGGGAGAGCGAGGACTTCCCGACCGGCGACCCGAAGCTCCTGCCCGGCCATGAGATCTTCGAGCCGGCAAGCCTGGACGTCATGAGCCTGACCGACAAGAACGGGGCCAACATCCCGCTCGACAGCCCGGCGGCGGCGACCGACGCGGTCAACGCCGTCCAGCGCACCACCTCCGCGGCCCGGCTCAAGGCCATCTACAACGGCGACCTCAACAGCGTCGACGCGTTCGCCGGCATGATTTCGGAGCGCCACCTTCCCGGCTCCGAGTTCGGTGAACTGCAGAACGCCATCTGGGCCAAGCAGTTCACGGCCCTGCGCGACGGTGACCGGTTCTTCTACGGCAACAGCCCGGTGCTCGACCAGATCCGTACCACCTACGGGATCGACTTCCGTCGGACGCTGGCACAGGTCATCGCGTCGAACACCGATATTCCGGCGGCCGAGTTGCAGGCCAACGTGTTCAAGGTCGCCGACTGACCCTGACACCCCCTAGCCAACGGCGCCGCAGTCGTGTCTCGACTGCGGCGCCGTTGGGTGTGTATGCGCCCGGGTCGGCAACGTGCTTGGTGGCCTGGTCGAGCACCCGATGGTCAAGCATCTGCTGAACCTTCTAACCGACCACGACCTAACCGACCACGACACAAGCGACCCACGGAACGAGCCGCATCCCACCCGGGACGCGGCTCGTTCCGATCACGCCGGCGGATACCGCCGCCGGTGCGACGTAGCCGGTGCGACGTGGCCGGAACGGGCCGCGGTCGGCGGTCGCGTCCGGGGCCCCGCCGCTGACACAGCGGTGAACTCGTTCGTCGCGGGTCTTGACACCGACGACATAATTTAGGCGGCGATAACTACTGGCGTCGATCGCCGCGATCGTCGCGTAATGCTCAATCGGACCGGCTTCGCCCACAGGGGGAAGGCTTGACGAACGAGATAATCGCACTGGCCGGAGCAGTTATCGCGACCATTGCGGTCGCGGTCGCGGTCTGGCAGGTCGGCGTCAATACCAAGGGCGTCGACCGGACAAACTCTCTACCGGTCATCTCCGGTGCGTTCGACGAGTTTCGCTCGGAGGTGTTCCAGGATCACCTGAGGAATGTCTGGAACAATGCGCCGGACAGTGTTCCCGACGGGGGATTCCAGACGCTGCCGGATGGGTGGCGCTCAAGCGCCTACATTGTGGCGTACTTCTTCGAATACCTCGGCGTGCTGATCGCCTACAAGCTCGTTCCGCAGGACTTCGTCATCGATTTCTCCGCCAATATGATCATGCGTTCGTGGCGCGTCCTCGACCCGTTCATCCAGGGCGAACGTGCTTACCGGCGCGAGCACGCTACCGGCGGAGTGAGCACGGGTTTCGTCTCTCATTTCGAGCATCTGGTGGCACTGACCCTCGATGAGCACGGCCATCCCGTGGAAGGCACCATTCAACAGCGGATCGGCCTGAAGAAGCTTGACCGGACCTGATCCGACAAACGCACCCCGGTGATCGACAGCGACCAGGCGGTCGACGTTGTGGGCGTGCGTGACCACGTCGGTCACCATCGACCAACGCGTCGTCGAGGTCGACCGCGTACGGTCCCGGTGTGTCCGCTGTAGACACTGCGTTGGTCGGTCCGCTGGCTCGGGTGATGGTGATGACTCGGGTGATGTGATGATTCGGGTGCGGGCGTGGTCATGACGGGCTCGGCTGGGTGACAAGGTCAATGACCGCAGTGGCGAGGTCGGTGTCGGTCGCCAGGGCCGGATCGAGGTACGCCAGCACCCGGCGGACCGCCTCGTCGAGCGGACCGGTGGCCGCCTCGACGACGGTCGCGGCGGCGGAGTCCGTCACCGGTGCGCCCCCGCCGCGCAAGTGGCCGATCCATGCCGCCAGGATTCTGAGCGCACCGACCGGTACCCTTCCCCGGGCCCGTTCGGCGCGCAGGACCGGCAGGACCCGGGTGGGAAGTTTCTGCGATCCGTCGGTGGCGATCTGCGCCAGCCGGTGCTGGATCCGGCCGTTGGCGAAGCGGTGCAGTAACCCCGCCCGGTACTCGGCGAGGTCGGACGCCGGCATCGGCAACTGACGCGACGCCTCCGTCCACCACTGGTGCAGCCAGGCCAGGCACACCGGGTCCGTGACGGCCTCGGCGATGGTGTCGTGCCCGCGGGCGCTTCCCGCGTACGCCAGCAGTGAGTGACCGCCGTTGAGCAGCCACAGCTTGCGCTGCTCGTACGGGGTGACGTCGGCGACGAACCGAGCGCCGCCATCCTGCCAGGCGGGGCGCCCGCCAGGGAAGTCACCGCTGAGTACCCACTCGTGGTAGGGCTCGGTGACCACCGGCACCGCGTCGGTGCGGCCTGTCAGCTCCGCGACGGTCCGCACGTCGTCTGGTGTGGTCCGGGGCGTGATGCGGTCGACCATGGTGGTGACGAACGAGACGTTGCCGCTGATCCAGGCGGCGAGTGCGGGATCGAGCAGGTTGGCGAGGTCGGCCACGACTCCGGCCGTGACGGCGCCGTTGTCGGCCACGTTGTCGCAGGACACCACGGCGAGCGGTCCGGCCGCGGCGGCGCGGCGGGCGACGAGCCCGGCGACGAGGCGGCCCGGTGCGGTCACCACGGCCGCGGCCCGGCCGGCGCGCAGCGCCGCCACATCGGCCCGGCCGGCGCGCAGCGCCGCCACATCGGCCCGGACCTCGGCGTCCCCGATGTCGAGGGCACCCTCGTGGTCGCGCCGGTACCCCGCCTCCGTGACGGTCAGGGTGACGATCCGTACCGCCGGTCGGCGGAAATAGTCTAGCCAGGAGTCGACGTCGGTACCGGGACGTGCCGCCGAGACCGAACCCGGTCGAAGATATTCGTCGCGGTCGGGGCCGCGAACGATCAGCGTGTAGAGACCGTCCTGCGCGGTCAGCTCGTCGGCGAGGCGCCGGGACCGGCCGGTGAACGCGGCGATGCCCCAGTCCCCGGCGTCCCCGGCGGCACTGGTGTAGAAGGCCTGGTGGGCGCGGAAGAAGTTGCCGAGCCCGAGGTGGACGACGCGTACGGGGGCGGCCGGTCCCGCGTCGCCGGCGGCCCGCGACAGCCGGGGGGCGCTCACAGCTTGAAGACCTTGCGCGGCTGCTCGGTGACCAGGTTGACGATGGTGTCCCGGGCCTCGTCCTCGTCGAGGCGGTGTTCGGCCACGAGGCCGGCGAGGAAGCCGGCGTCGACGCGACGGGACATGTCGTGGCGGGCGGGGATGGAGCAGAACGCGCGGGTGTCGTCGATGAAGCCCGACAGCCGGCTGAACCCGGCGACTTCCGACACCGACCGGTGGACGTTTCTGATCGCGGCGGGGTTGTCGAGGAACCACCACGGGGCGCCGACGTACACGGACGGGTAGAACCCGGCGAGCGGGGCGATCTCGCGGCCGACCACGTCCGGATCGACGGTGAACAGCACCAGGTGCAGGTTCGGATGGGTGCCGTAGCGTTCCAGCAGCGGCTGCAGCGCGTTCGTGAACTCCACCGATACGGGAATGTCGTGGCCGGTGTCCGGCCCGAACCGGGCGAGGGTGGCCGGGTGGTGGTTGCGACGGACGCCCGGGTGCAGCGTCATGACCAGACCGTCGTCGCAGGACATGCGGGCCATCTCGAGGATCATGTGGCGGCGGAATGCCGTCGCCTCGTTCGCGGTGGCCCGCCCGTCGAACGCCCGGCGGTAGATGCGTTCGGCGTCGCCGCGCTCCAGCGGGGTGGTGACCGCGTCGAGGTGACCGTGGTCGGCGGCGGTGGCGCCGTGCGCGATGAAGTGGCGGCGACGCTGTTCCAGGGCGGCGACGTAACCGCCGTAGTGGTCGACGTCCGTGTCCGCGGCCGCGCCCAGGCGCTTGACGGCGTCGATCCAGCCGGGCCGTGCCGCCTCCAGGTAACGGTCGGGCCGGAAGGTGGGGACCACCCGGGTGGTGAGGTCGGGTTCGCGGGCCAGCGCGGCGTGGGCGTCCAGGTTGTCGGCCGGGTCGTCGGTGGTGGCCAGCAACCGGATGCCGAAGCGTCGCAGCAGGGCGCGCGGCCGGTGGCTGTCCCGGCGCAGCAGGTCGGAGATCTGGTCGTACAGGGCGTCGGCGGTGGCGACGTCGGGCCGCGCCGTGACGCCGAAGACGTCGACCAGAACGCTGTCCAACCAGTACCGCACCGGGGTGCCCCGCAGCAGTTGCCAGTTGCCGCACAGCAGCCGCCACGCCGCCCGCGCCCGGTCCGCGGGCAGCGGACCCTCGCCGACGCCGAGCGCGTCCAACCCGACGCCGCCGGCGTGCAGCAGCCGGGTGACGTAGTGGTCGGGCTGGAGCAGTAGACCGGTCGGGTCGGTGAACGGTTCGTCGGCGAGCAGCAGCCGGGGGTCGACGTGGCCGTGCGGGGAAATGATCGGCAGGTCGCGGACGGCCTCGTGGAGCCGACGCGCGATGACCCGTACCGTCGGATCGGCCGGAAACAGCCGGTCGGGATGCAGCGTCAGGGGTGCGTTCTCGATCGGCATGACCTCAGGGTCGAACGTCTCGCCGTACCTGGCAAGCGGTGGCGGCCTGTCGCACCCCGCACTTGCCCGACGGGGCCCGTAGCGAGAGGGTGCTTGCCATGACACGAGTACCCGAGCTGGCCGCCGCTGCGGCGCGGATCGGCGGCGCCGACCGGATCCTCGACGACGCGACCGTCCGGGAGTTCGTCATCGGATCGCTCGTCGGCGCGGACGTCGACGGTCGCAGTGTCTGCGTCATCGTCCCGGACGGCACGCGCAGCTGTCCCCTGCCGCTGTTGCTGTCGGCGGTACACGAGGCGCTGGCCGGCCGGGCGACGCGGGTGACCGTCCTGGTAGCCCTCGGCACGCACGCCCCGATGGATGACGCCGACCTCGCTGCCCACCTCGGCTATCCGCAGGGTGACCCGGCGGCGCGGTACCCAGGGTTCACGATACTCAACCACGAGTGGTGGAAGCCGGAGACGTTCGTGTCCCTCGGCGTCATCGACGCGCGCCGCGTCGCCGAACTGTCCGAGGGGCGGCTGCACCAGCCGGTCGACGTGGTGCTCAACCGGGCGGTCGTGGAGCACGACGTCTGCCTGGTGGTCGGACCGGTCTTCCCGCACGAGGTGGTCGGATTCTCCGGCGGGAACAAGTACTTCTTCCCCGGGGTGGCCGGGCCGGAGATCATCGACTTCTCACATTGGCTGGGGGCGCTCATCTCCAGCGCCGAGATCATCGGTACCCGCGGTGTGACCCCGGTTCGTGCGCTGATCGACCAGGCCGCCTCGATGATCGGAAGTCGACGACTCGCGTTGTGCCTGGTCGCCGAGTCCGGGACCGGCGCGCTGCACGCGGCGTCGTTCGGCGCGCCCGAGAGCGCCTGGGCGGCCTGCGCCGATGTCGCCGCCGAGACCCACGTCCGCTACCTCGACGCCCCGGTCCGCCGGGTGGTGTCGGTCGTGCCGACGAGGTACGCGGACATGTGGACCGGCGCCAAGGGGTTCTACAAGGTCGAACCGGTCGTCGCCGACGGCGGACAGGTCATCGTGTACGCGCCGCACATCACCCGGATTTCGGCGACGCATCCGGTGATCTCCGAGATCGGCTATCACTGCCGCGACTACTTCCTCAAGCAGTGGGACCGGTTCTCCCACTACCACTGGGGCGACCTGGCGCACTCGACCCACCTACGCGGCGCCGGTACCTGGGACCCCGAGCACGGCGAGCGCGGCCGGGTCACGGTCACCCTCGCGACCGGTATCGATGAAGACGTGGTCCGGCGGGCGAACCTGGATTATCTCGACCCGGCCTCGGTCGACCTGGACCTCCTCGCCGCCGACCCGGAGACGTTGGTGGTCGCGCCGGCCGGTGAGGTTCTGTTCCGCCTGCGCTGAGCGGTCGGCGCGCGGACGTCACACCGGCTTGGCCGCGACAGCCGGCAACCGCTTGCCATCCCCTCGGTACCGGGCTGGAATGAGTCGGTGGATACGACATCGCGGCGCCGGGGCCCGGCTGGGAATGTGAGGCCATGACCAACGCCACGGACCGGGATGAGGCCGCGTTCGCCGAGAGTGAAAGCGCACGCCTGGGCGCACAACTGGCCGGCACCAATCGTCTCGGTGTCGCCTTTTCGGGTGGGGTGGACTCATCCGTGCTGCTGGCCATGGCGGTCCGGGCGCTGGGGCGGAGCAGGGTGGTCGCGATTCTCGGTGTGTCGCCCAGCCTGGCCGCCGACGAACGGGCCGCCGCCCATGAGGTCGCCCGCCACATCGGGGTGGCCGTCGTCGAGGTCGACACCCACGAGGGCGACCGGGCCGCGTACCGGGCCAACGGCCCGGACCGTTGCTTCCATTGCAAGGACGAGCTGTTCACCCGGATCAGCGAAGAGGTCGTCGCCGTCCACCAGCTCGACGCCGTCGCCTACGGAGAGAATGCCGACGACGCCCGACGGCCGGATCGACCCGGTGCCCTCGCCGCCACCCGGCACCGGGTGCTACGGCCGCTGGCCACGGCGGGCCTCGACAAGGCCGCCGTGCGCCGGATCGCCCGCGCCATGAGCCTGCCCTGCGCGGACAAGCCCGCGGCGCCCTGCCTGGCCTCGCGCATCCCGCACTTCCATGGCGTCAGCCCGGAGAAGCTGGGGCAGATCGAACGCGCGGAGGCGGCCCTGCGCCGGCTGGGCTTCACCGACCTGCGGGTCCGCCACCACGGCGACGTCGCGCGCATCGAACTGCCACCCGACGACCTGGTCCGTGCCGTCACCGATCCGCTGCGTGGGGCGGTACACGCCGCCGTCACCGGTGCCGGCTTCCGATTCGCGGCCGTCGACCTGGCCGGCATCCAGTCCGGTGCCTTCACCCTCCCCCTCGTCGGGCAGTCACATGGCTGAGCTGACCGGCCTGTCCTCGTTCGCACACCTCGACCTCGACCGGGCCACCCGGTGCGGGTACCCGGAGGCGGTCTACTGCGAGGGCAAGACACCCGACCAGGTGGCCGGAATCGCCGCCGCGGTCGGTACCCGCGACGACATCGTCACCCTGTTCACCCGGGCCGGTCCGGCGCACGCCGAGGCGGTCCTGCGGGCGCTGCCGGACGCGTTCCACGACGCCGAGGCGGCCCTGCTCGCCTGGCCGCCGACACCGCCCGCCCCGTCCGGCGGGCTGGTGGCCATCGTCGCCGCCGGCACGTCCGACCTGCCGGTCGCGCGGGAGGCCCTGCTCACCGCCCGCTACCTCGGGCGACCCACGGACCTGGTCGTCGACGTCGGGGTGGCGGGTTTACACCGGGTGCTCGCCCGGCTGGATCTGCTGCGGCGCGCCCGCGCGATCGTCGTCGCCGCCGGGATGGACGGCGCCCTACCCAGCGTCGTCGCCGGGCTCGTCACCGTGCCGGTGGTGGCTGTGCCGACGTCGATCGGGTACGGCGCCGCCTTCGACGGCCTGGCCGCGCTGCTGGCGATGCTCAACGCCTGTGCGCCGGGCGTCGCCGTGGTCAACATCGACAACGGCTACGGGGCCGGTCACCTCGCCGCGCAGATCGCCGCGCCGGCCCCGACGGATCCGGCGTGACGGGCGAGCGGCACGCGTGGATCGACGCGTCCGCGGGCATCGCCGGGGACATGCTCCTCGGTGCCCTGGTGGACGCCGGGGCCGACATCGGCGCGGTGCGACGCGCGGTGGACGCGGTCATCCCGGGCGCCGTCGCCATCGTCAGCGCCCCCCTGACCCGTGCCGGCCTGCGCGCGTGCAAGGTCGACATCGACGCGATGATCGCCGATCCGCCGCACCGTACCTGGCGCGGTATCCGTGAGCTGCTCGAGCGCAGTCCGCTACGCGAGCGGGCGCAGGCCGTCTTCGCCCGGCTGGCCGATGCGGAGGCGCACGTGCACGGCGTGCCGGCCGACGAGGTCCATTTCCACGAGGTGGGGGCCCTGGATTCGATCGCCGATGTGGTCGGAGTGTGCGCCGCGCTCGAGGATCTACGGGTGGTGACGCTCTCCGCGAGCGCGGTGGCGCTGGGCTCGGGGCGCGTGGGGACCGGGCACGGCGAGTTGCCGGTGCCGGTGCCGGCGGTACTGCAGTTGGCCCGCCACTGGCGGGTCCACTCCGGCGGGCAGGGTGAGCTGACCACGCCGACCGGGATGGCGCTGATCCGCACCCTGTGTTCGACGTGTGAGGACCTGCCGCGGATGCTGGTGGAGACGGTCGGTGTGGGCGCGGGTACCCGTGACTCGCCGGTGCGACCCAATGTCGTTCGGGTCGTCATCGGCTCCGTGGACGACCCGGGCCCCGATCCGGGCGACGAGCCGGCCGTGCTGCTCGAGGCCAACGTCGACGATCTGGATCCCCGGCTGTGGCCCGGTATCCTGGCCGGCCTGCTGGAGTCCGGCGCCGCCGACGCGTGGCTCGTACCGATCATGATGAAGAAGGGTCGCCCGGCGCACACCCTCAGCGTGCTGTGCCACCCGAGCCGGGTGACGGCGCTGCGCGCGCAGATCTTCCGCGATACCAGCACGCTCGGCGTCCGGGACGGAGCGCTGCGCAAGGTCGTGCTGTCCCGGGCGTTCGTCGACATCGAACTCGGCGGCGCCACCGTGGCCATCAAGGTCGCCCACCGCGACGGCGTCATCATCCAGGTCATGTCGGAGTTCGACGACGTCGCCGACCTGGCGCGTAGGCACCGCAGACCCGAACGGCTCGTACTCCAGGAGGCGGCCGAGGCGGCCGCGGCAGCCGGCCTGACGATCGGGTCCACCCTGCCGGCGAACGCCCGCCCCGCCTGACGGTCGCGGCGCCGCCGACGGGTCCCGGTGGCGGTGCGGGCGGCCTACGGGTCCCGGTGGCGGAGCGGGCGGCCTACGGGTCCCGGTGGCGGAGCGGGCCGGGCCACCAGACCACCCGACCGAGGTCGACGGTCAGCGCCGGTACCAGCAGCACCCGCACCACGAGCGCGTCGAGCAGCACTCCGAACGCCACGGCGAACGCCAGCTCGACGAGGACGAGCAGCGGCAGCACGGCCAGTGCGCCGAACGTCGCGGCGAGCACCACGCCGGCTGAGGTGATCACCCCGCCGGTCGCCGCCAGACCGGTCAGCGTCCCGGCCCGGTGACCGGCGCGGGACACCTCCTCCCGGACCCGGGTCATCAGGAAGATGTTGTAGTCCACCCCGAGCGCGACCAGGAACACGAAGGTGAACAGCGGGAACGACGAGTCGGCCCCGGCGAAGCCGAACACGTCCCGGAACATGAACCCGGAGACACCGAGCGTCGCCACGAACGACAGGATCACCGTCGCCACCAGGATCAGCGGCGCGATGACGGCCCGCAGCAGCAGCATGAGCACGAGCAGGACCAGCACGAGTACCAGCGGGATGACCACCCGCCGGTCACGCTGCGCGGTCTGCTGGAGGTCGAGGTTGGTCGCGGTGTACCCGCCGACCTTGGCCGCCGCGCCCGGTATCGCGTGGAGTCGCTCGCGCAGCGCCCGCACGACGGCGGTCGCGCGGGGTGAGTCGGGGGGCGCGTCGATCGTGACATCGATCAGGTTCAGCCCGTCGACGATTTTCGGCGGCGGCGGCGGCTTGCCGGCGTTGTGCAGGTCGAAGGCCTGCAGCGGGTCGAGGTACGCCTCGGACTTCGTCACGCCGGGCACGGTGTTCGCCGCCGTTATCACCGCGTCGACCCGGCTCGCCTTGGTGAGGACCAGCACCGGAGTTGCTTCGGCGGCGGAGAAGTGCCGGCTCAGCACGTCCTGGCCGGCATTGGAGTCGACCGGGGCGAGGAACGAGGCGGTTCGCGGTACCCCGTGCGCCTCCAGCCGGGTCATTCCCAGCGACAGCCCGACCAGGGCCAGCGCGGTGAGCACCCACACCAGCCGCGGGCGGCGGCCGAGCAGGCTGGCCAGGCGACGCCAGGCGCCGCGCTCGCCGGCCGGGGCCGAGCCGTGGGCCGGTCGGAACGGCCAGAACGCCCACCGCCCGGCCAGCACGAGTACCGCCGGCAGCAGGATCAGCATGGACACCAGCGCGCAGGCGATACCGAGCGCCGCCACGGGGCCGAGGCCGCGGGTCGACCCGAGGTTCGATGCGAGCA
>JAVHWE010000137.1:0-4805 GCA_032160285.1 Micromonosporaceae bacterium
ACGGACCCCGCGGGCCGGTTCCTGCTGGTGCGGGCGTCCAGCCGCTCGGGTACCCCCGGTGCATGGTCGCTACCCGGCGGCGCGGTCGATCACGGCGAACACCCGCTCGACACCGTCGTCCGCGAGACCGCCGCGGAGACCGGCCTGTCGGTGAATGTGACGCGGCTGCGTGACGTGCTCACCGACATGCGGGCGTTACCGGCCCGCGGCATCGTGCTGCACACCGACCGGCTTCTCTACGAGGTGACGATCCGGGGCGGCGCCCTGCGCGACCGGATCGGCCAGCCCACCGACCTGGCCCGCTGGTACCCGCTGGCCGAGGCGGCCGCACTGCCGCTGCGTCCGTTCACCGCAAGCGCCCTCGACCTGCCACCGGCCCCGGTGGACCTGCGCCCGGACGGACCGCCGGAGGTGCCGTCCTTCTACGCGGTGCCCGGCCCGGACGGGCTGCACCGTGCGCAGCGCTTCGCCGCGTACGCGGTGGCCACCGACCCGGCCGGCCGGGTGCTGCTGACCCGGGTCGCGGCGGGGTACCCGGGCGCCGGCAACTGGCACCTGCCCGGCGGCGGTACGGACTACGGCGAGCAGCCCGGCGTGGCGCTGCTGCGGGAGTTGGTCGAGGAGACCGGCCAGCGCGGTCACCTGGTGGAGCTGCTGGGTGTGGCGAGCCACCGGGACGCGGCGTCGCTGGGCCCGGAGGGTTACCCCATCGACTGGCACGGGGTCCGGGCGTTCTACCGGGTACGGGTGCCGTGCCCGACCGACCCGCTCGTGCTCGACACCGGCGGGTCGACCTCGGAAGCCCGCTGGTTCGGCCAGGACGAGCTGGCCGCCCTGCCGAGTACGGAGGTCACCGTCGAGGCACTGCGACGGGCCGGGCTCGGCGACGGCAGCGCCGCTGTCACGCAGTGACGGTCATCGTTACAATAAACTGACTGACAAGAATTGCGATTACACTGCGTAATGACCTTTGGGATGCTTCGCCCTGTATGCGGCGGGACGAGAAGATAGGCTGATGTTCGGCATCGCCAGGTCTGGCTTTCATGTGCGATGGTGTAAAACGCATACCGCACGGGTGGGAACCCCGTTCCTGCAGTGGAGGAATTAGGTGCCGAGAGCCCCATGGCGGCGTCGTCGTTCGACGGACAGCCCGCGTCCCGCGGGTCGCCGATGGGCCGGCCGGCTGCGCCGCAGCGGCTCGCTCGCCCGGCAGGTGCTCCTGGTCGGCCGCCCGGGCCGCCGACGCACCGAGTCGATGTCGACCGCGACGACGCTGATCCTGCCGGAGCGCCCCGATCCGGAGGCCCCCCGATCCGGTCACGTCCGGCTACGGCGCCGGACCAGCATCGCCCCGACCGGCGCGGCGGTCGCGGGTGCCATGGTGTCGGCTCCGGCCGGCGCATCCCTGCTGCCCGGCGATCCGACCCTGGTGCGCCGGGCGCGATTCCTGGCGGTCACCGCCTGCACGATCGGCAGCCTGCTGCTCGGCCTGTCGGCGATCTTCCTCGCGCTCAACCACGTCAACGTGCGGTGGGCCGCGCTCTGCCTGATCGGCTGCGTCGTCTTCGACGGGATGGACGGTGCGCTCGCCCGCAAGCTCGGCGTGGCCAGTCCGTTCGGGGCGCAGATGGACTCGCTCGCCGACATGTGCTCGTTCGGCATCGCGGCACCCGTCGTGGTGTACGGCTGGCTCGCCGGCGAGGCTCCCGCCGTACTGGCGATGCCGGCCTGCGCCCTGGTCGCCGTCTGCGCCGCGATCAGGTTGGCCCGGTTCAACGTCTCTCCCACGGACGGCCGGTTCTTCTGTGGCGTACCGACGACGATGGTCGCCGCCGTCCTCGCGCTCGGTACCCTCATCGCGCCGCAGATGCCGGTCTCGGCGCAGGTGGCCGGCGTCGCGCTGCTGGGCCTGGCCATGGTGTCGAGCTTCCCGTACGCGAAGCTGGCCCGACTGCTCCGGCTGCCGCCGTGGCTGCTGCTGCTTCCCGTGGTCGGCGCGCTGATCGACTACCGCCTGACGTTCGCCGGCGTGGTCGTCGCGTACCTGCTCAGCGGCCCCCTGCTCTGGCTGCGCCAGCATCAGTGAGCGGGACTACCGCCAGCGGGCGATGACCGTCACGCCACCGATCACCCGGTCGCCGGGGGCGACCTCCGGGGTGGCCCGCTCCGCCGGCAGGTAGACGTCGGTCCGCGAACCGAACCGGATCAGCCCGAACCGTTCGCCCCGGGCCAGTACCGACCCGGCCGGGGCGCGTTGGACGATCCGGCGCGCGATCAGGCCGGTCCGCTGCGCGACCACCACCCGCCCGAACGCGGTGTCGAGCACCGTGTACGCGGCCACGTTGTGTTCGGCGGCCGGCCGCATCGCAGCCGCGTACCCGCCCTCCTCGACGAAGTGGTCGATGACCCGCCCGGCCACCGGCGACCGGTTGACGTGGACATCGACGATCGACAGGAACACCGAGATCCGGAGGAACTCGGTGTCGTCGGCGACGGAGAACCGGTCGTCGCGCAGCCGTTCGATGCCGAGGACCCTGCCGTCGCTGGCGGCCACCACCGCCTTCGGGTCGTCCGGGGTGTCGCGCTGCGGATCCCGGAAGAACGCGGCCACCGGCCCGGCCGCCAAAGCCGGTACCAGCCAAAGCCGCGACTTCGGCCGGGCCGCCTTGGTCAGCGCGGCCAGGCCGAGCGCGATACCGGCCGCGGCGACGCCGTTCGAGTCGATGTTCATGCCGCGGGTCACCGGTACGCTCGACGGCCGCAACGCCGGGAGCATCCGCTCCACCACCTCGTGGCCGGCCGTGGTGTAACGCAGCCGGTGCACCCGTACCGGCGGCACGTTGCGCAGTACCAGGTCGCTGCCCACCCCGTACAGCGCGGCCTGTCGCTCGATCTCGTCGGCCGCCCCGCTCGGCAGGGTCGTGGCCGGCACGACCACCGACAGCACGCCGCCGGGGTTCGTCGCCTTGGACAACTCGTCGAGCCGGGCGCGGGCCTGTTCGGCGCTGCCGGTCAGCGGCGCGGCCAGCACCACCACGTCGGCCGGTTCGGCCGCGTCGAGGGAGTCCGCCACCCGTACCCGGTCCGTCACCCACCGGCCGTGACCGGTGAGGTGTGCGCGGAGCGCCTCACCCGCGGTCGGGTCGCCGGCCACGACCGTCAACCGGTCGTCGGGCAGCAGCGCGTCGATCACCGCAGCCAGTACCGGCGACGCCGCGTCGGCACCGATCAGCAGCCCGGTCTTCGGCCCGCCGTGCCGGGCCATCTCGGCGGCCAGCATGCGGGCCGCCCGGGGCCCCAGCTGGACCGGGCGGCGTGCCCCGCCGGGCGCGGGTACTGCGGGTAACTGGCTCACGGTGGCTCCTGAATATGATCACCGACCGGTCCGCACCATGTCTGCTGCGGACCGGTCGCATGTGCGGTCCCGTCGGCCAGCATATTCGGCCGGTCACCGGGTAGGCCCTGATCCCGGCTCAGCTCATGTTCGGATCGTCGGCGTCCGCGTTGGCGGCGTCGGTGCCGGCGGTGGCGGCGTCGGGCTCAACGCCGGTCGATTCCCGGTTGGCGCGCGACCGTCGGCCGGCGTCCGACCGCAGCGCCCCGAACAGACCCAGCGCGCCGAAGACGATCAGCGCACCGGCGATGAACCAGCCCAACTGCGGTAGGGCGATGTCGACGGCACGTCCGAAAAACCACCAACCCACCGCGACCAGGAAGACGAGACCGAAGGCCAGGGACAGCCCGTCGGTACGGTGTGCCTTCATCGACGTACCTCCAACTTTCCTAGTGCGACGCTGGTGTCGAGCCGCAACGTGCCGCCGCCCGCGCCGTCCGGGCCGTTGTCGTGTATCCGGCGCCCGTCGTGGCCCATGCCGTCCCAGTGCTGACCGAGCACGTCGGCGCTGCCGCCGTCGAGGCTGGCCGTGACGTCCACGTCCACTTTGGGCGGCAGGATGACGAGAAGGTTCCCCACGTCGACGCTGATGGCGACCGACTCCGTGTGGTCGGTGAAGTCGACCTTCGACAGGTCGAGCGTGGCGTTGCCGACATCCACCCGGTAGTCGTTGCTCGCCAGCTCCGTCACGGTCGTCGGCGTCCAGGTGACGTCGCCGGTCCGCCCGGCCACGCCGTCGCCGAAGTTCTCGGCCGCCGACCCGGCGGCGAGCGCCACCACCAGCAGCAGGCCGGGCACGATCAGCCAGCGTGCCCGACCCAGCCAGGCGCCGACGACCAGGCCGAGGCCGACGATGCCCAGGGCGGCCGCCACGTAGGCGGTGCCGGACACCGAGGTGCCGGACACGTCGATCACCGCGAGCACGCCGAGCGTCAGGCAGATCACCGACATGGTGATCCGGCCCAGACGTGAGCGCACCCGCGGCGGCTTCGGGGGCCGCTGGGCCGATCCCAGACCCGGGTACGTGACGGAAGGGCCCGGGTACCCGAGTGACTGCGCGTATGGGCTGCTGCTGCTGCTCGCGTACGGTCCGTGCGGCGCGAACGGCGGACGGTACCCGCCGGGCGGGGCCTCGGCGACGGGCGGCTCGACGAGGGTGCGCTCCATCGGTACGGCGGGATTGGGCCGGCCGGGGTACGGTTCGCCGGGATTCGACGCCGGCATGGGCCCCGCCGTCGTTTGCGGTACCCACCCGGTTGCCGGCCCCGGTGTCGGTGCCGCCGCCATGCCAGCCGGGTACGGCCCGGCCGGCGGATCCGGCGGATCCGGCGGGTACGGCTGGGCCGGCGGATCCGGCGGGTACGGCTGGGCCGGCGGATCGGGCGGGTACGGCTGGGCCGGCGGATCGGGC
>JAVHWE010000218.1:0-19428 GCA_032160285.1 Micromonosporaceae bacterium
ACCGGCGCGACACCGGTGTCGATCAGCGCGATGCCGACGCCCTGGCCGGTGAGGGCGGCCGCCTGGCCGGTGTCGGCCCCGATGGTGGTGCGGACGGCGGCCAACGAGGCGGCCGGCCCGGTGATGCCCGCCGCGCCGGTCCACGCCGATGACGCCCAGTTGGTACCCGCCGCGTGCCGACCGCTGGGGGTGGTCTGACCGGCCGTCTGCACCGCGCTCGCACCCGTTGCGACGGCGACGGCGGCGATGGCGACGGCGACGGCGACGGCGACCGGCAGCATGGTCGGGGCGGCGGTGGCGGCCCGCCTGCCACCCTGCCGACCGGCACGCTTGTCTGTGCGATTCACCAGAACTCCCTTGCCGGGTGGGTGCGACTACGTGCCGCCGGAGAGCCAACCATCCCGAACTGATTGCCGGGTGTCACCACCCCCCGGTCAGAACGGGCTGACCAGGGGTCTCATCAAACGGCCCGGTGTACGCCCGAAGGCGCGAACCCCGGCGAATGTCGGCAAATGCCTTCAGCCGGCGGCGACACCGCCGATATGCCGGGAATCCCGGCCCGGCTCGCCGTTGGGAGGCGGTCGGTGAACCGCGCGTACCGGGCACACCGGCACCCGGGCTATGGGTAGCGCTCCCGGCGTACGGTGGCCTTCTTGCCCTTGATCGTGCTGGCCCGCAGCGCGACGATGACGTCGTCGGCGGCCGACTCGGGCACGTCCACCAGCGAGAACCGGTCGGCTATCTCGATCGAGCCGATCTCCCGTCCGGTCAGGCCGGACTCGCCGGCGATCGCGCCGACCAGGTCCTGCGGCCGGATCCCGGCGCGCCGCCCGACGCCGACGAAGAGCCGGGTCATCGCCTCACCACCCGGCCGCCCCCGGCGATGCTCCCGACCGGCCCCGTCCCGACCGTCGTGGCCGGGACCGTGGCGGCCGTCCGGGCTCGAACCTCGGCCGACGCTTTCGCGCCGACCCCGCCGGGCCGCGTCGGGGGAAATCTGTGGGATCTCCTCGCCGTCGTCGGAGCCCGGCCCGGCCGCCTCATGGGCCAGCTTGACCGCGGCCAGCGCCACCTCCATCAGGTCGAACTCGTCGGCGAGCGACTCGACCACCACCCGGAAGCTGTCGAGGCTGTCCGACAGCAGGCTCTCCCGCAGCGCGGCCCGGGTCAGGTCCAGCCGGCGGGCGCGCAGGTCGGCGATCGTCGGTACCCGTTCGACCGTGATCCGCCGCTTCGTCACCCGTTCGATGGTCTGCAGCATCCGGTGCTCGCGGGGCTCGGCGAGGGTGATCGCCACGCCCTCCCGACCGGCCCGGCCGACCCGCCCGATCCGATGCACGTACTGGTCGGGCGCGGACGGCACGTCGTAGTTGACCACGTGGGTGAGGTGCTCCACGTCCAGCCCGCGGGCGGCCACGTCGGTGGCGACCAGCAGGTCGGCGGTACCGCTGCGCAGCCGGCCCATCACCCGGTCGCGCTGCTCCTGGCTCATCCCGCCGTGCAGCGCCTCGGCCCGGTACCCGCGGCCGTTGAGGGTCTCGGTGAGCCGGTCCACCTCGTCGCGGGTACGGCAGAACACCAGCGCGGCCGTCGGCGCCTCCACGTCCAGCACCCGCCCGAGCGCGGCCGGCTTGTGGGAGCGGGGTACCAGGTACGCGCTCTGGCGTACCAGCGGCGTGTCGCCGGCCATCGTGGTGCCGGCGATCTGGATGCGGACCGGGTCGCGCAGATGGGTGCGGGCGATCGCGTCGATCCGCGCGGGGAGGGTCGCCGAGAACAGGACCGTCTGCCGGTCGTCCGGCGTCTCCTGCAGGATCGCCTCGATGTCCTCGGCGAACCCCATGTCCAGCATCTCGTCCGCCTCGTCGAGCACGACGGTGGTCAATTCACCGAGCGCGAGCGTGCCGCGGGCGATGTGGTCGAGCGCGCGGCCCGGGGTGGCGACCACGACGTCGACCCCGCCGTCGAGCGCCCGTAGCTGCCGGCCGATCGGCTGACCACCGTAGATGGGCAGCACCCGGGCGCCGAGGTCACGGCCGTAGCGGTGCATCGCCTCGGAGACCTGTACGGCCAGTTCCCGGGTCGGCACCAGCACCAGCGCGGTCGGCGCGGTCCGATGCCGGTCGGGCGCCAGCCGTTGCAGGATCGGCAGCGCGAACGCCGCGGTCTTTCCGGTACCGGTGGCGGCCTGCCCCAGCAGGTCCCGCCCGGCCAGCAGGAGTGGAATCGCCTCGCACTGGATCGGCGTCGGCTCCTCGTAGCCGAGCCCGGACAGCGCCTGCAGGAGTTCGGGCCGCAACGCCAGGTCGGCGAATCTGGTCGCGTCGGTCTCGTTCGGTGACATCGTCAAGCTCCTCGTTGGGCGCGGTCGTGCACCGCGCTCACCGGGCTCAACACTGTCACCCCGGCCGCGGGGGCCGCGAAGGGGGCACGGCCGCGGGGGCGGCGAAGGGGCACTGCCGCGGGCGGCGTCAGTCCGAGGCGGGCAGGTCGGTTCCGGTCAGGTCGTACCCCCGGGAAGTCAGCTCGGCCTCGATCGCCGCGCACACCGTCTCGGCGACCGTGACCCGGGCCAGCCGCTTGCTGTCGCCCGCGACGATATGCCACGGCGCGGTCGAATGATCGGTACGGTCGAGCATCTCCTCGACGGCGGCCTCGTACAGCGGTCGCTTCTGCCGGTTGCGCCAGTCCTCCTCGGTCAGCTTCCAGGAGCGCAGCGGATCGCGGGCACGGCTTTCGAACCGGCGCAGCTGCTCCTCCTCGGACAGGTGCATCCAGAACTTCACCAGGATCATGCCCTCGGCGATCAGTGTCCGCTCGAACTCCACGATCTCGTCGTACGCCCGCGCCCACTGGTCGGCGCTGGCGAAGCCCTCCACCCGCTCGACGAGCACCCGCCCGTACCAGGACCGGTCGAGGATGGTCATGCCGCCCCAGCCGGGGAGGACCCGCCAGAACCGCCACAGGAAATGGTGGCGTTTCTCGTCATAGGTCGGCGAGGAGAACTGGGCCACCCGGACGTGCCGCGGGTCCAGCGGACTGACCAGTCGTTTGATCGCGCCGCCCTTACCGGCGGCGTCCCACCCCTCGAACACCACGCACAGCGGCGGACCGATGCGGCCGCTGCCGAGCTGACCGCCCAGGATGAGGCGCAGCCGCAGCAGCCGCACCAGGGCGGCGTCGAGGCGTTCGGTGGCCTTCTTGCCACCCAGTTTCTCGGACAGATCGACGCTGGCGAGCCGGCTCATCCCGACAGCCTCGCACCCGGGCCGATCGCCGCGCCACGGCAACGACTCAACGGCCGCCAGTTGCTCCCGCCGTGGCCACGGTCCTCGCCGGCGGCAGTTCGGCGCGGACCGCGGCCAGCGCCCACCGCATCCGCGCCGCCGCCATGTCGGGATGGTCGCCGTACTCGGCCGCGACCACGGCGGCACAGCCGGCGGCGCCGTGGTGGCCGCGCAGGCTGTCCCGGATGGCCCGGGCCAACGCGGCGGGCGTGGCGCGGTCGGAAGGCTGCAGGCAACTGGCGAACAGGGCCTGCGCCTGGACTGTTCGAGTCACTGTGATCACGACTCCCCGGTTGTGGGTACCGGGTAAGAGGGTGCGCCGACGGCTACCCGTACACACCGGAGCTGTCCCGAATCAAACAGTTCCGGTTCACGTCCGAGCCGCGGGCGGCGCCCCGACCGGTACCCGTACCGCGATCTCGTCGCCGAGTCGGGCCCCGCCCGACAGGCTCAGCTCGTCGCCACTCCAGAATCGGCCGGGGTCGTACCAGCTCGGTAGCCTCCCCGGGGGCAGCAGCCCCATCGCCGCATAGGTGACCGCGACGACCTCGGCACAGTACGCGGTCTCCAGCGCACCGTCCCCGTCGCCCGCATCGACGCCGGCTGCCGCACCGGCCGCGTGGTCGGATCCGGCCGCGTGGCCGGATCCGGTCGGGTGATCCGAGCCGGTCGCCGGCCCGGTGCCCGGGGCGCGCTTCGGCCCGAGCCGCGGCCGGAGCCCGGTCCGCAGGTGCGGCAGTCGGCCGCGCAGCCAGCGTGCGGCGAGTCGGGCGGTGGCCGGGAACGGGGTACCGTCCATGATCGCGATCGTGCGCAGGGCCGCGTTCTCCATCTCGCGGGTGACCGGGTGGTCGAGCTGGCGCAGCCAGGCCCGCTGGCCGTACCGCGCGGCCCAGACCGTGACCGCCGCGCGCAGGTCGTGCAGTTGTGCCCCGCGCTGGTGGGCGCCCGACCACAGGTCGGGCAGGGAGCGGCCGAGTTCGGCGTGCCACATCAGCGGCGGCAGGTCCTCGATCACCACCGCCATGCCGACGTGGTTGACCGGACTGTTCGTGGTCACCTGGATCGCCCGGTCCGCCGCCGTACGCCCGCGGAAGAGCCACAGGTCGCCGGTGCGCGTGAGATCGAGGGCGTCGTCGAGGCTGATCGCGGCCATCGTCGTAGCCTATGCATCATGCGGTGGTGGAAGGTACTGGGAATCGCGGCTTTTGTCGGAGTGGCCGCCAGCGGGGTGGCGGTCGCGCGGGCCGAGCGGCGGCGCCGCGCGTACACCCCGGAGGAGATCAGGGCCCGGCTGCACGAGCGGGCCGCGGAGGCCGTGCGGCCCGGTGCCGGGAAGCCGACCGGTGCCTGAGGCGCCGGCCACCGCGGGCCCGGGTGGCGCGGCGGTCGACGTCCGCCGGCCGAGGCGGCGTCACGGCCCGCTCCTCGGCCGGGATCGGCCGGGTATCGGTGGTGCCGGGCGTCGATCGGCGTGCCTGATGACCGTCGTGGGCCTGGCCGTCGCGAGCGTTCTCGCCGGCTGCGGGCACGCCGCCGCCCGGCCGGCCAGCGGTTCGACGCGCGCCGCTCCCTACCCGGTGTCGACCGGCGCGGGGGCCGCCCCATCGGTCGCCCCGACCGGGTCGCCCGGCGGGTCCGCGTCACCCGCGGCGGCCGGCTACGCCTTCCCGGTGCGCGGCAACGCGTCCTACGCGCGTACCCATCATGACTATCCGGCCAGCGACATCATGGCCGCCTGCGGGTCGATCGTGGTCGCCACCACCAGCGGGGTGGTCCTCTACGTCACCACGGTCGACCGGTACGACCCGAAGGTCAACGCCGGTGCGACCCGCGGCGGCCTGTCGATCTCCATTCTCGGTACCGACGGCGTGCGCTACTACGGATCACACCTGTCGGCGATCGAAGCCACCGTGGCGGTCGGTCGGCCGGTGACGGTCGGGCAGCCGATCGGCCGGGTGGGCCGTACCGGCGATGCGGGCGCCTGCCACCTGCACTACGGGATCTCGCCCCCGTGCGCCCGGGAGGGGGACTGGTGGAACCAGCGCGGCGTGATCTGGCCCTGGCCGTACCTGGACTCGTGGCGGTCGGGCGGCGCGAAGTCGCCCGTTACCGAGATCACCGACTGGCAGGCCGCGAACGGCTGCCCGGACCGGCCGCTGGCGGAGCCGTGACCGCCTACGTCGGTCCGCCGATGACCACGGTCTGCCCGCGGGTCGCGCTGGCCCGCGCCGCGTCCATGACCCGCAGCGCGGCGACCGCGTCCCACGGATCGACCGGTACCGGCCCGTCACCCTGGACGGCGGCGGCGAACGCCGGGTAGTAGCTGTCCCAGCGGCCGCGCTCGCTCGGTACCGGCTCGCTGACGTCACCGCGGTGCAGGTGACCCCACCGGGCCGCCGGCTCCTGCCCCCACCGGTCGCCCTCCGTCGCCGGCGTCCGGCCCGCGCGCAGCGCGTCCTCCTGCCCGTCGAGCTGCTCGACCGTGTACGCCCCGGCCGCGCCCGCGACCCGCAGCCTGGGCCCCGGCGCGCCCTGGATCGAACTGCCCCACAGGTGTGAGAGCACACCGTCGCGGTGGTGCAGCGCGACGAAGAAGTCGTCGTCGAGGTCGCTTCCCGCCGGTACCCGCAGTTCGGCGTAGACCCGGTCCACCGGACCGAAGAGGATCAGCGCCTGGTCGGTCAGGTGACTGCCCAGGTCGAGCAGCATGCCGCCGCCGGCTCCCCGGGGTGTGGCGGCCGGCCGGAACCGTTCGAACCGGGACTCGAACCGGTGGATCGTACCCAGCCGCCCGGCCGTCATGAGCCTGCGCAGCGTCAACAGGTCGGAGTCCCAGCGACGATTCTGGTAGACGCTGAGCACCAGCCCGGCCCGTTCGGCGCGCCGCACCGTCTCGGCGGCCGTCTCGGCGTCCGGGGCGAACGGCTTGTCCGCCACCACGGCCAGTCCGAGCTCGATCGCCTCGCGGACCAGTGCCGTCCGGGTGGCCGCCGGCGTCGACACGGCCACCGCCGACGCACCCGCCGCGGCCAACGCCGACAGCGAGTCATAGGCCGGCACGCCCGGGTGGTCGCGCGCGAGCAGCGCACGGCGCTCCGCCGACGTGGTCACCACGCCGGCGAGTTCGCAGCCGGCCGCCGACGCGATCAACGGGGCGTGGAACAGCCGACCGCCGCTGCCATATCCGATGAGCCCGAACCGGACCGGGGAGGTCGACATCCCGTCACCCTAGCTAATCCGCGAGCCGGTCCAGCCGCCGTGCGACGTACTCGAGGAACGCCGCCGCGTCGTCGGTGGCGGGTACGGCCCGACCGGCCGCGCGGCCGGCCCGGTGGCTGGCGATCGCCGAGGCGATCACGCGGCGGTGGTCCGGCGCGGCGGTCAGCGCCCAGGTGGCCGCCGCCGGCTTGGCGTACCAGCGCCGTTGCTCGCCGAAGCGCAGCGCGCGGCAGCCGTTGAGGACCGCGTTGTCCCCGTGCCCGGCGATCGCGGCGGCGTGCGCCCGGACCGATTCGACGACGACCGGCAGCAGCGACCCGAACGGTACCGGCCGGAGCACGGTATGTGGGGGTGGCCCGTACAGCGTCTCGTCGCACTGGTGGCAGATCGCGCGGTCGATGACATACCAGAATCGTGGCTTGTCCGTCGGGTCCAGTCCGATCCTGGGCGGCAGCTCCCGACCGGTGTTGAGGTCGAGCAGGTACCCGGCCTCGACACCGTTGACGGTCTCCGGCGGGTACAGCACGAACTCCAGACCGGTGGCCGGACACGGCAGCTCGTCGTGGGACAGCCGGGCGGCGACGGCGCCGACCACCGATGCCGGCGGCGCCCGGTCGACCAGGGCCAGCACGTCGATGTCGCTTCGCCCCGGCACGTATCCGTCAAGCGCCACCGAGCCGACCGGGTACACGCCGGTCAGGGTGTCGCCGAGGACATCGCGAAGGGTGTCCACAACGGATCGCAGGTACGCCAGCTCGGTGGGGGGCAGCCGCAGGACCATCCACCCACCTCCACGCCGTGGCGGTCGCCGTCGGGCAGGCCGGGAACGAAGTCCGGTAGGACCCGTCGAGTTGCCCACCCGGGCCCCGCCGACGGTACCGTGGACGGATGGCCGTCGCCCCCCGGAGTCGCATGCCGCACCGGTGGCGGTGGCCGGGGCGTCGAGTTCGGACGGTGGCCGCCGCCTCCGCAGAACCCTCCGGACCTGCGGAAAGCCGTATCGGTCGGCATCGCGTCACGGATCCTCCTCAATGGCGACCGCCGGACATCCGGGTCCGGGCGGGTACGGTGCGAACGGATCATGTCCCACCGCACCGGTCATGGATATCGCACCGGTCATGGATATCGCACCGATCGTGGATGAGGTGAAGAGGATGCAACTGGCCGTACATCAATTCCTGTCGGGCATGCGCGAGGCGCTGGCCATCTGGCTGGCGCTGATCGGATTCACCGCCGCCATCGTCTCGTGCATGCTCGTGCCCGGCCGGATCCGGCAGCGGGCACAGGGCCTCGCCGCGCGCCGCCGCCAGCGACAGAGAGATGTCCAGCGCCGGGGTGATGCGGAAAGCCGGGGTGATGCGGAGCGCCGGGGTGATGTCCAGCGGCAGGGTGATGTGCAGCGGCAGCGTGGCGGTCGATCCTTCGGCCAGGGGCGTCTACCGGGGCCGGCCCGGGCTGTCGGTGGTGCGACGGCCGCGGCGGCCGGCGGCAGAATTCCCGCGCGGGCGGCCGCGCCCGGACACCGCGACGCTCACGCCACCCAGACCGAGGATCTCGTCAGGTACGCCGGCGAGATCGACGTGGCCGCCACCCGCGCCGGCGTCACCGCCGAACGGCGGCACCGGGAGTGGCTCGCGGCGCAGTACGACCTGGACGAGGCGTGGCGCGCGTACGAGGTGGCCGAGGCGGCCGCCCGGCGGGTACTGCTGGCGGCGGCGTTCGGGCTGCCCGATACGCCCGGCAGCCCGGACGAACTCGCCGCCCGGCAGCGGTACCTGCACCGTGCTGTGACCGACGCGTACCGGCGCGGTGACCTCGCCGCGGAGCAGGTGGCCGACGCCCTCGCGCACCGAAACGGCTGGGACCCGCACCTGCACCCGTTCGAGCAGGAGGTGCGGGTGCGTCGCGCCGCGCAGCACCGGACGCTGCGGATCTACCAGGCGGCGGCGGCCATGGAGCGGGCCGCGCGGTACGCCGACGAGCTGGCGGCGGCGGCCCGGCGCAGCCTCGACGCCGAGGCGTCCGCGGCTGCCGTCCGGGCCCGGCAGGCTCGGGCCGCGTCCGGGGGCGGTGCCGCCGCGCGGCTCGGATCCTGGCGCGTCCGGCGGTCGGGCCCCGGGCTGGCCCGGCGCACGACACTGGCGACCCGGTAGGCGGTCAACGGCCGGTACCGGTAACAGAGCCGGTCACCGGCGGCTCTCCTGGTGGTTCAACGCACCGCCACGGCCGGTACTGGTACCGGAGCCGGTCAGCGGCCGGAGGCCGGGTCCGGCACGGTGACCTGCGCCGGGGTGGCCGCGCCGAAGATGGTGGCCACCACGTCGCTGACGGCCCGGACCCCCGCGCCGATACCGTCGCCCGGCAGCAGGTGGTACATGACCGCGACGGCGTACCGCTCGTCCGGCCCGGCGAAGCCGACGGTACTGGTACACCAGTGGTCACCGCCGGTGTCGGACTCGATCGACCAGCCGTCCTTGGTACCGGGCCGCAACGCCGCTCCGGCCGCCCACACGCCCCATCGCTGGATCGCCCCGACGTCGCGCATCGCGCCGACCACGTACGCGCGGTCGGCGGCGTCGAGCCGGTCCAGCACGTACGAGATCAGTCTCTGCAGGTCCTGGGCGGATGCCTTGATGAAGCCCCACCGGCGCGGGAAGCCCGGCACGAAGGTCAGCCCGGTCATCCCGTACACCTGCTGAAACCGGGGCACCTGGGCGTCGCGCCCGTAGCGGTCCCACAGCGCGTCGGCGGCGCGGTCGTCGGAGACGGCGAACATCGCGGCGATCTGCCGATGGGCCGCCGCGTCCAGTGTGATCTCGCCGGTCCGGGCACGTTCCAGCAGGCTGGTGGCGAGGGCGAGCTTGATCGTCGAGCTGGCCCACATCACGTGTCCGGACGAACCGGCCTGCCACACCGCGCCGGTGCGCCGGTCCCGGACGACGACACCCAGCAGTCCCGGTCTGGTTGAGATCAGGCTGGTGGCGGCGGCGAATCGGCGCTGCTGCGGGCACCCCCACGGGTCACAGGATACCGACGGGTCCGCGCTGGCGGTGCCCGCCGCGGGTCCGGTCGACGAACCGCCCGACGTGCCCACCGGCGCGCCGGCTGACCCGGTCGGTGCGCCGGCAGCCCTGCCCTGCCAGCGGGCCCGGGCCGACCCGTCGTCCGGACCCCGCACGATCGCGAACGACGCCACGCCGACGGCGACGGCCATCACCGCGCCGCCGGCCAGAAGGATCGCGCGCCTCGTCATCCGGGGCAGAGTACCGGCACGGTGAACCGATACGGGACATCGCATTGATTTGGTGGAATTTACGGCGTTCACCCAGTGCGGACCAAGGAATCACACAGGTAACTCGGGTCTACTGGATTCGGGCTCCGCACGTGCGGCGACGTGGACGGCGGGACCGGGTGGATCGGCGAGGAGGCATGGTGAGCGAGCACGACGAGCCGGCGAGGTCAACGTGGGAGGACCGAGGGCGGGGTCGGGCGCCCGGCCGGGAGTACCCCACGCGGCCGTACCCGACCCAGGGCGACCGGGCCCCGGTAGACCCGTCCCCGGGCAGCCAGGCCGCGGGCTACCGGGCCGCGACCTACGCGGCCCCGGGCCACGTACCCCCGGACCACGCAGCCCCCGGCTACCAGCCCCCGAACTACCAGTCCCCGGGCTACGTAGACCCCGGCTACCAGACCCGGGGCTACCAGTCCCCGGGCTACGCAGACCCCGGCTACCAGATCCCGGGCTACGCAGACCCCGGCTACCAGGCGCCGGGCTACGCAGGCCACGGTTACCAGACCCCGGGCTACCAGGCTGGGCGCTTCCCGGTGCCGGGCCAGTGGGAGCCGACCGACCGGTGGCCGCCGCCGGGCGATGACTGGAACGGCGTCCAGCCGGCGCCTACGTCGGGACGCGGCCCGGTGGCGCTGTTTGTCGTCGGACTCCTCGTGGTCGCGCTGATGGCGGTGTCCGGTGTTGTCCTGGTACGGGCGTTCTGGCCGGCCATCGACGGTACCGCCGGCGGCACCGGACGGGTGTCCGGTACCGGACGGTCCGGCGTCGGTTCCGGCCCGGGTACCGGAGGGGCGCCCGACCTCGGCGGCGGGCCCGGTACCCAGGCGACGCCGGGGCCGGGTACGCCCGCTGACGCGGCGGGCATCGCGGCCGCAGTCGCACCGACCATCGTCGATGTGAACACGACGCTCGGGCTGGAGGGCGCGCAGGCGGCCGGTACCGGAATCGTGCTCACCGGCACCGGCGTGGTCCTGACCAACAACCACGTGATCGCCGGCGCGACCGGTATCAGCGTCACGGACGTCGGCAACGGCCGCGCGTACACCGCGACGGTCGTCGGATACGACCGGACCGATGACGTCGCGGTGATCCAGCTGCAGAACGCGTCCGGGCTACGGACCGCGTCACTGGGGGACGCGTCCACGGTCAACGCCGGTGATGCCATCGTCGCGGTCGGCAACGCGGGCGGTGTGGGCGGCGCGCCGACCGCCGTCGCCGGCACGGTCAGCGCCGTCAACCAGGCGATCACCGCCAGCGATGAGTCCGGCGGCCACGCGGAGCGGTTGTCCGGGTTGATCCAGGTCGCCGCCGATATTCAGCCCGGTGATTCGGGTGGGCCGCTCGTCGACGCCGGCGGGAAGATCATCGGGGTCAACACCGCGGCGTCGGCTGGATTCCGGTTCCAGGCGTCCGGCGGGCAGGGGTACGCGATTCCGATCAACCGCGCGACCGCGATCGCCGACGAGATCAGGGCCGGGCACGCCTCGACCACGGTTCATATCGGCGGTACCGCGTTTCTGGGCGTCGACGTCGCGTCGGGGGACACCACCGGCGGGGGTGGCGGGGGCGCACCGGTCGCGGCCGTTGTCGCCGGCTCACCGGCCGAACAGGCGGGTCTGACCCGAGGGGACACCATCGTGTCGGTCGACGGTACGGCGGTCGACACCGGATCGGCGGTGATCGCCGTGCTCGACGCACATCACCCCGGTGACCGGGTGGCGCTCGGGTGGACGGATACCTCCGGGCGGCCGCACCGGGCCACCGTTCGGTTGGCGACCGGCCCGGCGGCGTGATCTGGCGGCAGTGTCGGCCGATCCGCCGTGGCGTAGGACAGGCGACTGGCCGCGGGCGGGTAAAGTAACGCGTAGTTCGATGACGTGGGCAGGCATGGCGGCTATGTCGCATTCGCCGTTCACGTTTGGGCCGCACGCCCGCTGCTGCGCCGACCTGATACTCATGGGAGCTGAATTGTCTGACGTTTCTGCCGATCGCGGGCACGATCGCCCGCCGACGGCCTCCGTTGCCGGCGACCTGTTCCGGGCGCCCGCGACGGTCGAGGTCGCCGAGCCGGAGCGGCCGGCGGTCGATGACAGCCAGGCGGCGATGGAGCGGCTACGGATGCCGTTCGACGTCGACCAGTCTGGTCAACCGGCCGACTGACGCCCGCTGTCGGCCGGTCGCGGCGCGCCAGTCGTCAGGCGCACTCCCGGCACACGTCCTTGCCCGAGCCGGCGACGCGCTGGCTGCGGTGATGCACCAGGAAACACTGCGAGCACCGGAATTCGTCGGCCAGCATCGGCACGACCTTCACCGTCAGTTCCTCGTCGGAGAGGTCGGCGCCGGGTAGTTCGAAACCCTCGGCAGCGACGACCTCGTCGATGTCGACGGACGGCGACTGTGCGCCGCTGCGGCGCGCTTTGAGCTCATCCAGGCTGGTCTCTTCGAGATCGACCGCAGGGTGTCGTGGAGCGTCGTAGTCAGTGGAACTGGCCATGGATGTCAGCCTCCCCGGCTTTGGTCCGGCGATGAGCAACGCAGTCGAGGATGGACGTCTTACGGTGGGTGCGCCGATGCACGGCCCCACGCCTGCCACGGTGGCTCCAGCGGTGCCTGAGCCCTTCGACCGGCCTGGGTTACGCAATGGGCACGTTGGGTAACGGCGACATCGCAGACAGAAAGGTACCTTGGCGGGGGCGTGGCTGCAAGCGATGGCGGGTGCCGACGTGGATGCGCACGGGGTACGGGCATTCCCGCCCTCACCGGCGGTCTTGTCGCTATCATCGCGGCCGCCGAGCCCGCCGGGTGGCGACCACACCGCGTCGCGCGTCTATCGCACCAGGCCGGCGCGGCCGAGCAGGTACGCGGTCATCGGCGCATATAGCTGCGGCGCGACGTTGTCGTCGAGCGGCACACAGACCAGTATCCGGCCCTCGGCCTCGCCGACGAACAGCGCCGGATCATTGCTGTCCGCGAACCCGACCGTGTCGATACCGGCCTGGCCCGCGGCACCGGCCCAGCCGTGGTCGGCGACGACCAGGTCCGGCGGTGCCACGCCGGTGGCCGCCAGCTCGGCCAGGATGGCCCGCATCGGTAGGGGCGAGTGGGTGTGCTCCGCGCCGCCGCCCGAGCCGTTGAGCACAGCGATACCGTCGAGGTAGCCGATCGTGCCGGTCTGGTTGGAGAACGCCGGGTCCTTCGGGTGGCGCCACCCCCTCGCGGCGTCCACCAGGGTGCAGCCGGCGGCGCGAAGGCCCCGGGCGATCGCGGTGTGGGTCGGCCGCAGTCCGACCGGGTGGCCGGTCGCGACGAGGACCCGTTCGCGCCGGTCGGCGGCAATCCGGAGGCGGTCGGCCAGGGCGTCGAGCCGGTCGAGGGTACGGTCCGGGTCGATGGTGTCGCGACCGCGGGTATGCCCCGGATCGGCGGAGACACCGCACCTGTTCGCCATCAGGGCCAGCACGTCGGGCGGTGTCCACGCACCGTCGGGTTCCAGGCCGAACAGGTACAGCGGTTCCCGGTCGCTCATCCGCCGGTAGTTGGTGAGATTGTTGTCGCGCGGGGTGGCGATGTCACCCGCGATGCGCGACGACACCAGGTGTGCGCGGAGCTGGTCGCGGCTGGGCGTCTCGGTCGCGATCGTCACGCCTGCCACCCTAGCCGGCTGCGCCGCGGTGATCGCCCCGACCACCGCGGCGTCGCCGGCGGCTGGTCGAGATGGGCGGTCGACGGTGAGTACGGTCATGGTGCGTCGGTTGGGGGTCTTCGTCCCGCGCGTCCGGTAGCGACGTAGGTTGTTGTGATGACCATCCATGACGTACAGATCGGCGCGCTGCACGGGGGGCCGGTCGAGCTGGACCGGTATCGGGGCAAGGCGTTGCTGATCGTCAATGTCGCTTCCCGGTGTGGGCTGACCCCCCAGTACGCGGGGTTGCAGCGGCTGGCTGACACGTACGCCGAGCGCGGCCTGGTCGTGCTCGGGGTGCCGTGCAACCAGTTCGGCGGTCAGGAGCCCGGTACCGCCGTCGAGATCGCGGACTTCTGCGAGGTCAACTACGGGGTGACCTTTCCGTTGACCGAGAAGGTCGACGTGAATGGACCGGGCCGGCATCCGCTGTACCAGCAGTTGACCGCGGTGGCCGACGCGACCGGCCAGGCCGGCGACGTGCAGTGGAACTTCGAGAAGTTCGTCGTGACCGCCGACGGCACGGTGGCCGGCAGGCTACGGCCGGGCGTCACGCCGGACGCGCCCGAGCTGATCGCCGCGGTGGAAAGCGTGCTGCCCAGGTAGCGGCCGCGCGGGTGTCGCCGTCGGGTATCCAGTTGTTTACGCGCCGGACTCGGCGCCGACTTCACGGTGGGCGACGCTTCACCGCATGAGACTGCCAGCGAAGCTGACCGTCCGGTACGCCGGCCTGGTGCTGCGCCGCGCGCAGCGGGACGGCCGGGCGTGGCCGACGCGCCGGCCGGCCGGGCTCGCCACGTCGAGCGGCACCCCGCTGACCATGCGGGACCGTCCGGGCCGCAATCCCCGTCGCGTCGACGACAGCGGGGCGATGTGGATCCGCCTCGACCGACAGTCCGGATGGCCGGGGTGAGCCGGCGGGCCGTCCGAGCCGGATCTTGACGGGCGATCCACCGGGCGTGTCTGATGCAGGGGCTGTTGGACAATGGGAAAGGAGCTTTCAATTCTGATGAACGCGCCGATGTTGACGTCGCGGCTCACCGCCGCCGTCGAAGATCAAACGTCCGGTGCGACGGGGGTCGTCCGTCAGGTGATCGATGGACTGTCTGAGCTGGTGGCCGAGCCGGATCGGCTCCGCGCCACGGCCGACGTCGTCGCCGCCAAGCTCCCATGGTGTGCCCCGATGTGGCACGTCGTGCGGGCCGTCAACGCGCCCGATCCCGCCGCCGCCTTGACCTCGCTACGCGAGAAATCCGAGTTCGATGTGGACCGTAGCGTCGCGGTCACGGTGAAACTGCTGACCGAGCGCGGCGGTACGGTGCGGACGGCGCCCGGCAGCGCCCTGGTCGGCGCTGTGCTCGATGCGCTTCCCCGGCCGTCCCGGTCTGATACCGCCGGCACCGGCCTCACCGCCGGCACCGGCCTCACCGCAGGTACCGGCGTTGCCGCCGTCACCGGGCTCGTCGGCGCGGACGCGCTGGGCCCCGGTGCGGTGCTCAACGTCGCCGGTACCGCCGACCTGGCTCGGACGGTACCGACCATCGTCGTCATGACCTCGATGAAGCTCGTACCCGCCGACGTGTTCGGCCGGCTGGGTGCCGACGGCTTCGAGCGGATCGACCTGCCGCTGTTCGAGGCTGTCGTCGTGGACGGCGAGGTGTTGACCCCGGCCGAGGCCGGTTGTCGGGCGGCCGCGCTGCGCTGACCGTCGCGGCTTCGGGCCGAGGGCTCTGATCTGACGTTCTCCCGCCAGGTCGGAGCCCTTTCACGGTCCACGATGGACGGACGTCTGACCCGACTCGTCTACCGCGGGCCGCCGTGGTCTGCTCCGGCGCGGACGACGGTCGCCGCGCCGAGCGTTGTCGACGCCGCCACCGCGATCAGGCCCGAGGTGGTCGAGCCGGTGTGCTGGACCAGCAGCCCGGCGCCGAGGAAGCCCAGCGGAGCCGGTGCCGCGATGGCGACGGTGACCGACGTCATCACCCCGGCGCGGAGGGCCGGCGGGGTCCGGGTGGTGAGGGCGGCGAAGAAGCGAGGGAAGAAGAGCCCGGAGCACACGCCGGTCATCGCGACCGCGCCCGCCAAGGCCCAGATCGGTACGGGTGCCAACAGCGCCCAGGAGGCGGCGGCGAGTCCGGCGACGGCGAGCGCCGCGGTGCGCCCACCGGTGCCGCGTGCCCGGGTCGAGAGCAGGCCGCCCAACACCGATCCCGCGCCGTACGAGCCGAGCAGCCAGCCGGCCGCCGTCGGGCCGCCGTGGTGCAGAGCGAGCAACGGAAGGGTCGCCACCAGGGCGGCGAACCCGACGCCGAGCATCCCGACGCCGGCGACCTGGCGGCGTAGCGACCGCTGGCCGGACAGGTAGCGCAGCCCGTCGAGGATCCCCGAGGTGTCCGGGGTGACCGGCTCGCCGCCAACCGGTCGGACAAGGGTCGCCACCAGCAGAAACGCGCTCAGGTAGGACAGGGCGTCCACGGCCAGGACCCGTTCGGCACCGATCAGCGTGATGAGGACACCGCCCAGGGCCGGCCCGACGAAGCTGGCCGTTTCGTTGACCGCGCCCATCAGCCCGCTGACCCGGGTCAGGTGTAGCTCGTCGTCGCGGACGAGTCCGGCCATGATCATCCGTTGCGCGGTGGTGTAGCCGGGGAAGAAGCCGCCCACCCCGAACGCGATCGCGAGAATCACCGCGAACGACAGCCCGTGCAGCCAGAACAGCAGCGGAATCACCGCGATCAGAACCGCGCGCAGCAGGTCGGCGGCGAGCATCAGCCACCGGGGACCGAACACCGCCGCGACCCGGCCACCGAACAGGCCGAGCAGCGTCAAACCGGCGTACTCCGCGGCCAGCACCGCGCCCATCTTCGTCGGTGAGCCGGTGGTGACCAGCACAAACCACGGCAGCGCGACGGCGGTCATCTCGGTGCCCGCCGTCGATACGACATCGGCCGCCACCAGACCCGACAGCGATCGCGAGGCGCCGGCGGCGGGAACGGTCACGACCGCAGAGCGTAACCGGCGGGCGCCAGACAGGTTCCGAGCCCGCGCGTTCCGGACACGGCTGGTGCGTCAGGTTGCCGGCTCGGCCGCGCTGGCCACCGCCAGCAGGTTCTCGTCGCCGCCGGGCGCTCCGACGAACTGCACCCCGATCGGCAGCTCGCCCGGCCGGCGTCCGGTCACCGGTACCGAGATCGCGGGCAGGCCGAGGACGCTCCACGGCGCGGTGAAGGCGAGCAGGGCGTCCCGGGCAGAGGTCCAGCCGCCACCCAGGTCGCCGGTACGGGCGCCCAGCGGCGGCGCGAGCACCGCAACGGTGGGCAGGACGAGCGCGTCCAGGCCCGCTAGGCGATGGGGTGCCTCGCCGCGGAGCTGGTGTAGGCGCCGCAGCGAACGCGCGTACTCCCACGCGGGCAGTTGCGCGGCGGCCCGCAGGCGTTCGAGCACCTCCGGGTCGAAGAGCTCCGGGGCGTTGGTCATCCGGTCGACGTGGATGGCGACCGCCTCGCCGGCCTGCACCGTCCGGTACAGGTGCACGAGTTCGCCGGCGTCGGGGACCTCGACCGCGCGGACCGAGGCGCCCAGCGCGACCAGCCGTTCGACGGTCGCTCCGACGGCGGCGCGGACGGTGCCGTCGACCTGGTCGAACCACCCGTCGGTCGGCACTCCGAGCCGCAACGTGGAGGGTGGCCGATCGGCGTGGCCCGGCGTCGGGCCCGGTGCGGCGCCGGCCAGCGCCGCCCAGGCGAGCGTCACGTCGGCGACGGTGGCGGCGATCGGGCCTACCGTGTCGAGCGACCAGGACAGCGGGAACACCCCGGTGGTCGGTACCCGACCATAGGACGGCCGTAGCCCGACGACGCCGCACAGCGCCGCCGGGATGCGCACCGAGCCGCCGGTATCGGTACCGAGCGCGAGCGGTACCAGGCCGGCGGCCACCGCCGCCGCCGATCCGGCGCTGGAACCGCCGGCCATCATCCGGGCATCGTGCGGGTTGGCACACGGTCCGTTGGCGGACCGGTCGCCCGTCGGTCCGTAGGCGAACTCGTGGGTGGTCGTCTTGCCCACGATGATCGCGCCCGCCGCGCGCAGCCGGGCCACCGCCTCGGCGTCGCGCGCCGGCCGGTGGCCGGCGAAGTGGCGCGAACCCATCGTGGTGATCAGCCCGGCCGTGTCCACGACGTCCTTGATGGCCACCGGGATGCCGTGCAGCGGGCCGCGGTCCGCGCCGCGGGCGAGTTCGGCCCGCAGTACGCCGGCGGCGGCCAGCGCCCCGTCGGGGTCCAGGCGGACAAAAGCGTTGCCGACCGGCTGCGCCGCCCGCGCCGCCGCCAGGGCGCGGTCGACCAGCTCGACCGGGTCGGTATCGTCGGCGCGGAGCCGGCGGCCCAGCTCGGCCAGGGTGATTCCCGCGAATGGACCGTCCAACGCCGTACCGCCTCTCCGGCGGAGCGGACGGCCACCTGGTCGCCGCGTCCGACCGGCATCAACATAGCGACATCGAGCCGGACGGCCCATCGCGGCAGCCGTTGACCGGAAATCTGTTTCAGGTCAGGCTGTCGTGGACCTTGTTCAGGAGCCGGGTGAGCCGGGCGTCCTCGTTCGGGCTGAGGCCGCTTGCCGCCTGCTTCTCGGCGGCCGCCCACGCTGCGATGATCTTGTCAACAACGGTCTGGCCGGCAGTGGTGAGGCGTAGCCGCATGATGCGGCGGTTCCGCGGGTCGGGGAGGCGTAGGACGAATCCGGCGCGTCGCAGCCGGGTGATCGCCCTGGCGGCGGACGGCTGATCGATGCCGATGCGCGCGACCAGCTGCGCCTGTGTCGTGTCCGGGTGCTGGTGGATGTCCACAATCAGCAGCTCCTGGCCCAGATGAAGGCCGGACTGTGCCAGCCAGCGGTGCAACTCCCGGCGGTAGGCCCGGGTGGCCCCGGCGAGCGCGTACCCGACCGGGCCGGGCGCGGCCGCGATCTGACGTCGGCCGGGCGCGTCGGGATCACCGGTGCGGTGTCGCCGACCCGGGCGGGTGCCCGATGCCGCGCTACCACGGCGGGCGGTGTCATTGGCCATGCTGTACCCCTTGTCTCGTCGACGTAAAGACGCGCCGGAGCCGGTCCCCGCGGCCGGCGCCGGCGACCGGAGATCAGTGAATTGGCAGCGGATCCCGATTCGAGGTCGGCCAGCATCCGCACTCCCGCTCACCGCCGTGACATCCGCATCGGGGTTTTCGGTCCTGGTCGACCCCGGCCCCACGACCGGGGGCTTCAGACAGTGGGCCCGTCACCGCCGACACCGGGCTCCGCGCGCCACGTCGACGCCGCGGGCGGGTCGGGTTCCAGGCACCGTCACGGCCGGCCAGGTGGAGGGCGAGATTGAACCAGATCGCGTCCGACGAAGGGCTTTCGTCGCCGAACCGCGTCGCGCAGGTGGCCGCCAGGAACTCGGCCACCGAGGTGGCCCGGCGACCGGTGATGCGCTCAACCACGTCGGTGACGACACGGGTGTAGCCGTTGCGGGTGGATGTGCCGATGGTGGCGAAGAGCCGTGCCTGCGGTTCGGGCATGCCATGTGCCACCAGGTCGCCGACCGTCTGCTCGTCGGTGATCGGGCGGTAACGCACCCGGATTCCGGTGAACTCCGTGATCAGCGCGGCGATCTCGGCCTGGGTGACGGCGCGGGGGCCGGTGACCTCGAGCCGCTGGCCTTCGTAGCCTCCGCCGGCGAGTACCGCCGCGGCCACCGCGGCGCAGTCTTCGCGGGTGACGTAGCTGGTCGCACCGTCGTCGCTGTTGTCCAGCAGCATGCCGGTGGCCAGCATGACGTCGAGGCCCATGGGGATCAGCTGGGTGTACATGCTGTTGCCGAGCACCGTGTAGGCCAGACCCGACTCGGCCAGCGCGGTCTCGGTGGCCCGATGGTCGGCCGCGACGGCGGCCGGATGCGCCGGGTC
>JAVHWE010000269.1:0-4780 GCA_032160285.1 Micromonosporaceae bacterium
TGGTGTCGACCGCGGCGGACTTCCTCGCCTTCGCCCGGGTGCTGCGCAACCGCGGCATGTACCGCGGCACCCGGCTGTTGTCGACGCGGGCGGTCGAGCGGCTGACCACCAACCACCTGACCCCCGACCAACTGGCGACCGCGGGCGTCCTGCTCGAGCCCGAGGGCTGGGGGTACGGGATGGCCGTCGCCACCGAACCCGACGAGGTGTCGGCGATCCCCGGCCGGTACGGCTGGATCGGCGGCTACGGCACCGTCTGGTTCAACGACCCGCACCGCGACCTGACCGCGATCGCGCTGACCCAGACGTCGGATTTCATCTTCAACGGCGGTCGGACCGAGTTCGCGCGCCTCGCGATCCAGGCCGCCGACTGAGGTGGGCCGGTGGGGTGAAGCCGGTGGGGTGAAGCCGGTGCGGTGGGCCCGGTGCGGTGGGCCCGGTGCGGTGAAGCCGGTGCGGTGGGGCCGGCGGGGCGGCGGTACCCGAGTAGCCGACAATCGCAGGCGACACCACCGATCGAGACGAGGATGCCATGGTCACCGCCGACGCCGAGGTGGTAGGGCCGCCGCTGAGTACCCGGTCGGAGCGGGTCGGCTGGTACTTCTACGACTGGGCCAATTCGGCGTTCTACACCACCGTCGTGACCGTGTTCCTCGGCCCGTACCTCGGATCGATCGCGGACAACGCGGCCGACGCCCACGGCCGGGTACACCCGTTCGGGATCCCGGTCGCGGCCGGTTCGCTGTTCGCGTACACCGTGTCGTTGTCGGTCTTCCTGCAGGTTTTCGTGCTGCCGGCGGTGGGCGCGGTCGCCGACCGGTCGGCGCACAAGAAGCGGCTGCTGGGGCTGCTCGCCTACGTCGGGGCGGGCGCCACGATCGGTCTGGTGTTCCTCACCGGTGACGCGTACCTGCTCGGCGCGGCGCTGCTGCTGGTCGCGAACATCGCGTTCGGCGCGGCCAACGTCGTCTACTACTCCTACCTGCCGCAGCTCGCCGGCCCCGACGACCGCGACCGGGTATCCAGCATGGGGTGGGCGATCGGTTACGTCGGCGGCGGCCTGCTGCTGGCGGTCAACGTGGCGGCGGTCAACGGTGCCCCCACGTTCGGGGTGTCCACCGGGGAGGTGGCGCGGTGGAGCATCGTGTCGGCCGGCGTGTGGTGGGCGGCGTTCACGACGATCCCGCTGCGACGGCTACGGGACCGGCCGGCGGTGGCCGGACCGGCCCGCGGCCCGGCGCTGATCGACGGTTTCCGCCAACTCGGGCGCACCCTGCGGTCGATGACCTCCTACCGGCTGACGCTGTTCTTCCTGATCGCGTACCTGATCTACAACGACGGGATCCAGACGGTCATCACGATGGCAAGCGTGTACGCCGACAAGGAACTCCATCTCGGCCAGTCGGTCCAGGTCGAGACGATCCTGATGGTGCAGTTCCTGGCGTTCGCCGGCGCGCTGCTGCTCGGTCGGCTGGCCCGCACGTTCGGGGCCTGGAAGACGATCCTGGCCAGCCTGGTGCTGTGGACCGGGGTGCTGGTCATCGCCTACCGGTTGCCCCCCGGCCGGCCGCTGCCGTTCATCCTGCTCGGCGGCCTGCTGGGCATCGTCCTCGGCGGCAGCCAGGCGCTGAGCCGTTCGCTGTTCAGCCAGCTCATCCCGGCCGGGAAGGAGGCCGAGTACTTCGGCATCTACGAAATCTCCGACAAGGGCACCAGCTGGCTCGGGCCGCTGCTGTTCGGGCTGGCCTACCAGCTGACCGGCAGCTACCGGACGGCGATCATCTCGCTGATCGTGTTCTTCGTGGTCGGCTTCGTGGCGCTGGCGGCGGTGCCGGTGCGCCGGGCCATCACCGAGGCCGGCAACGTCCCGCCCCGGGTCCTCTAGCTCTAGCGTCTGGCCCGGCAGGTTCACGCCGCCAACGGGTTCACGCCGGCGGCGGCGAGGACGTACCAGGCGGTCGCCGCGACGTGGCGGGCCGGGAAGTAGCCCGACCGGACGTACCCGACGTGGACCGGGCTGGAGGCGGCGATCAGCCCGGCGTCGTCGGGTAACCGCCGGTCGGCGACGGTCTGCCCGACGCCGAGGTCCGCCTGCGCCGCGGTCAGGGCCGACAGTCGGGTACCGGTGTCCAGCGCGCCGAGCGGTGAGTGGCGCAGCGCGGCCGCGTACTGTGCGGTCCCCTCCAGCCAGACGGCGTCCAGGTCGGGCCGGGGCAGGCCCGGTTCGATCGGGGTCTGCGGATCGGCGGTCCGGCTGCCCGACGACAGGGTCACCCCGGTGACGGTCTGCGCGCCGACCAGGGTGCTGTTGGGGCGGACCGCCGTGTCGGTCACCGTCAGTTTCCGGTCCACGGTGTCCAGGCAGCCGACGTGGTCGAGGTCGCGCAGCGCCAGCCAGCTGTGGGTCTGGGCGTCGAGCACGGTGAACGCCCGGTCGACGGTACGGCCGTCGGCGGTACCGGAGTGGAAGATCTGGTCGCGCGGGTCCCACATGGCGGTGACGAACCGGGCCGCCGCATCCCGCTGGCCGAGCCACCCCTGGTCGCCGGTCACCGCCGCCAGCTGGCCGAAGAACGCCACCAGGTCGGCGTTGTGGGCGGTACCCACCCCGCGCAGCGGTTGGCCGGCGCGGTCGACGCCGTCGGTGAAGCCGCCGAGCGGCCCGTCGGAGCGGCAGACCCGGCCGATCCAGTCGGCGATGCGCACGGCGGCGCCCACCATCCGTCCGTCGCCGGTGCGCTGGTGCAGGGCGCACAGCGCCAGCCCGGCCCAGGCGTGCTCACCGGTGCCGCTGCCGATGAACCCGTACGCGCCGCCGATGTTGACCGTGCCGTCGGGGCGGACCAGCCCGTCGGGCTGTTCGACGCCGGCGCGGGTGTACGGCCCGACGTTGTACGCCTGGCGCAGCCGGCCGTCGGAGTACCCGGGGTCGTGCTGCTGGGCGTAGTACAGCGCCTCGCCGAGCCGGTGCGCCCGTGCCTCGGAGGTGTCACGGTCGTCGGCGAGGTAGGCGAGGATGGCCAGCGCCGCGTCGTAGGTGAAGCCGGTCGCGTACAGGCCGACCTGGTCGCTGTAGGACTGGGGCAGCCGCAGGTCGCCGCCGTCCGGATGAGCGTCCATCATCAGGTCCAGGAAGGTCATCGCGCCGGCACGGGGTCCGGCCAGCGGGCGGGCCTCGGCACGGCCGGCGCCCACCAGCGTCGCCGCGCCGCCGGCCAGCACCGTCGTCGCGCCCGCGCCCACCCCGGCCAGCAGCAACGCCCGCCGGCTCACCGTCGTCGCCTGCCGCACCGACCCCACCCCCGCTATGACCGTAATGTCGCGAATGCTAGCCGCCGGGCGGGTGCTCTGGACGGCGTTTGGCCCGCGCGGCCCAGATCACGTACGCGGGGTCGCGGTCGAGATTGTGCCGGTCCCGGTCGTACCGTCGGGTGGTCCGCGGATCGGCGTGACCCATGGCGTCCTGCACGTCTTCGAGCGGCACGCCCTCGTCGCGGGCCGTGGTGGCGAACGCGTGCCGCAGCGAATGGGGCGACAGTTTCGCCCAGCCCGGGATGCCGGCCGCCCGCGCCAGCCGCCGGACCAGCAGGAACACGGCGTGCCGGTCGATACGGGCACCGCTGGCGGTGACGAACAGCGGCCCGGCTGTGCCACCGGGCCGGTCCGCGGGCGGCCCGGCTGTGCCACCGGGGCGGACGGCGAGGTACGCGTCGAGGACGGCCGCGGTGCCCGGTGCCAGCGCGCGGCGTCGGGGCCGGCCACCCTTGCCGACGAACCGCAGGGTCCGGTGGCCGCGTTCGTGACCCAGGTCGGCGAGGTCGAGGCCGACCGCTTCACCGACCCGCAGCCCGAGGTCGGCAAGCAGGACGAGGACCGCCCGGTGGCGGGCCGCGAGCGGGCCGTCGTCGCGGTCGGCCGCGGCGAGCAGTGCGTCCACCTCGGCGGCGGTCAGCCCGACGGTGGCGGAGTGGTCGCGGCTGACCCGGGGCCGGTCGGCGTCGACGACCGGGTTCGCCGGCACCGCCCGCAACCGGACCAGGAACGTGTACCAGCTCGACAGCCCGGACAGCCGGCGCGCGACGGTGGCCGGAGTGACCGGGCGCCCGGTCCGGGAATCCACAGTCGACTCCAGCTCCCGGGCGTACTCGTTGACGTGCGGGAATGAGGCGGTGAGCGGGTCGTGGCCGCGCCGCTGGCACCAGGTCAGCCAGGCGGTCACATCGTGGCGGTACGCGGCCCGGGTGTGCGCCGACAGCCGGCGATTGCGCAGCCACCCCTCGGTCAACCGGGGCAGGTCACCGACCGGCGCGGCGACGGGTACCGGACTCGTGGGTCGCGGGACGGGTCGGCTCATGTTCGACAGAGCGTAGCGCCACGGTCTGCGACGCGGTCGGCTCCCCGCGGCGCGGGTCGACCCCGGGGCGGCTGCCGGCGCGGTTAGGGTGCGGTTATGAGGATCTGCCGCTGCGGGCACGAGCGGAGCGCCCACGAGCACTACCGCGCCGGCTCGGACTGCGCGCTGTGCGCGGACTGTCCGCAATTTCGGGCCCGGCTGCCGCTGACCGCCGGTCTGCGCCGGCTGGTCCGATCGCTGCGCCCGGGCTGACCGGCGCCCCACCGACGAGCGGGCGGCCAGCCGTCCGGCCCGGGGGTCGCGCAGAAGCCGACCGCCGCGGTCGGTCCAGCACCCGGTCCGGATCACGCCCCGGAACCTGACGGTGGTCGGCCCAGTACCCGGTCCGGATCGCGCCGCGGAACCGGCCGACGGGCGGTCGGCCCA
>JAVHWE010000314.1:0-5988 GCA_032160285.1 Micromonosporaceae bacterium
GTCATGCAGCGCCTGCCGCAGATCGGCGGTGTAGGTGGCTAGCCCGCACCGCCTCGGGAGATAGGTTGAGACGATCCCCAGTTTCGGTAAGCGCGTACGGTGCGGCATGGCGACAACATACCCACAACCACTAGGTGAAAACGGACGTTTTGGATAGAAGGGCGACCCGACGACAGCCTGACCGGCCCAGATAAGCTACGGGCCGTGATTGCGATCGGGACATCTGTCGGGTACCTGGTCGTGGTCACCGCCGCCGTCGTATTACTCTCCGTGCCCGCCGCCCACCTGCTCGTCCGCCGTCGCCAGCGCGCGGGTAGCAGCCCGGCCCGGGCCTGGCGGGCCACCCTCGCCGAGGTCGGCATGGTCGTCGGCACGCTGCCGCCGGTTTGGCTGGTCCTCACCCCCGCGGACGGGCCGAGCCGGATCGTCGACCCGCTGCGCGGGCTGCACGAGAATCTGGCCGGCGGGCCGCTGTCGGCGAGTGTCCAGGTCGTCGGCAACCTGTTCGTCTTCGCCGCGTTCGGGCTGCTCGGCCCGGTTCGCTGGCGGATCGGCGTACGCGAGGTCCTGCTGGTGGCGGCGGTGGCCTCCGTCGTCCTGGAGGCCAGTCAATACCTGTTCGACCTGGGCCGGGTCAGTGACCTCGTGGACGTGGTGCTCAACGCGGGCGGCGCCGGACTGGCGGCGATTTGCGTACGCCGGTGGTGGCATACGGGCACCGGCGTCGACGGGCGGGCGGGCGCCGGGGTCGACGGGCGGGCGGGCACCGGGGTCGACGGGGCCCGGCCGCCGGCCGGTCGGGCAATCGACACCGATCCGGCGGCCGCCACGCCGCACCGGTACGGTGAACACTCGACGTGACCGCTCGGGAGTGATGGGTGATGGGTTACCGCGAGGATGACCTGTGGCGGCTGCTCGCCGAGGCCCGCGACCTGCCGTCCGGCGAGCGGCAGATCGCGCTGGTGGAGCGGGTCGTCGGGGACGCCGACATGATCGGCGCGGACCGGTTGCGGTTCACCGCCCGGATGCTGGCCACCCACGCGTACCACCGGGGCGGCCAGCCCGCGAAGGCGGTCACCACGTTCTCGTGGTGTCTCGACGAGTACGACCGCCGGCCCGGTGACCGCGGCGAGGAGGACGGCCGGCTGCTGTTGTGGCAGTTCAAGTATGTCGTCGGCGCCCTGACGGCGCTGCCCGACCAGCCGCTTGAGCGCGCGAACCGCCTGGTCGACGACATGGAGCGGCGCTACCTGGCCGGTGGCCACAGCCCGCACGCGGTGTACCGGCAGCGGTGGGGAATCGCCCACCACGCCGGTGCGGTGACCGCCGCGGCCGAATGGTACGGGCGGTGGTGTGCCGCACCCCGCGATGAGAACTCCGACTGTGTGGGCTGTGACGCGGTAGCCAGGGTCAACCACCTGGTGGTGACCGGTCGTGATGAGGAGGCTCTCGCGGTGGCCGTGCCGGTGCTCGCCCGGGACATGACCTGCGCCGAGCAGCCACGGTCCCTGCTGACCGCCCTGATGTTGCCGTACCTGCGCACCGGGCGGCACCGCGAGGCGGGCGACGCACACCGGCGCGGGTACCGGCTGATGCGGGGTGACCTGGCCAGCCTCGGCTCGATCGCCGACCATCTCGCGTTCTGCGCCGCGACCGGAAACGGCGTCCGGGGCCGGGAGATCGTCGAGCGGCACCTCTCCTGGTTGGACCGGTCGCCGTCGCCGTGGGCCACGATGCGCTTCGCCGCTGCCGCCGCCGGGATGCTGGACCGGCTCGGCGACCCCGTCGACCCGCCGGTCGGCGAGCTGGCGGCCCAGCTCGCGAGCCGGGCGCGGGAGATCGCCGCCCGGTTCGACGCCCGCAACGGTACGGCTCGCCAGGGTCGCGACGTCGAGGAGTTGCTGACCGCGTCGACGCTGGTGGAGTACCTGCCACTGTCGGCGGTCGAGGGCCGTGAGCGGACGGTGTCCCGCCGACGATCTCCGGTCGCGCCACCGACCCGGCCGGGCCATGCCGACCAGGCGTCCGGCTCCGGCGATACGGGCGGTGTCGACGGTGCGGGCGGTGTCGGCCACCCGGGCGTCGCTGACGAGGGCCACCCCGACGAGGGGTATCCCGACGATCCGACCGAGCTACTCGACCTGGCTGAGCGGCTTTTCCGGGAGCACCGGACCGCCGCGGCACAGGCCGCCTGGCACGTCTTCGACCGGCGGTACCCGCCCGAAGGCACGAACGCCCTGCTCACCGCCCGCCGGGTCGATGGCCGCGGCCTGGTGGCGGCCGGCGAGGAGCGCCACGACGACGCTGAGCGCGAGTGGCGGGAGGCCGCGGCGCGGTACGCGGACGCCGGCGACGAGGTGCGCCGGCTGGTGACGGTCAGCCGGCTGGGCACCCTGCTGTGTGGGGATGACCGGACCGGGCGGTACGACGAGGGCTTCGCCATGGTCGAAACGGCGACCCGCGACCTGCTCGTCCGCGGGTCGCCCGATCGCTGGGTCGGCGCCGAGCTGCGGTTGGCGTACGTGCTGGGTCTCGGTCAGCGACCGACCGCCGCGCTGGCCGCGGTGGAACGGGCCGCGGCGCATCTGGCTTCGGTGCCCGGCCCGCCCGACCGCCTGCTCGCCGCCGAGGTCGCCATGCGGCGCGCGCAGTTCCTGCTCACGCTGGGTCGCCCGGTGGAGGCCGCGGCGGCGGCGGCGACCGCACGCGAACACTTCGCCGTCGCCGGTGAGCCGCCGGCCGTGGCGTTGGCCTGGCTGCTGTCCGCGCACGCGCTCGCCGACCTGGCCGACCACGCCGGGGCGGCGGCCGCGTTCGGGGCGGCGCTGGAACGCTCCACCGAGCCGGATGTGGTGCTGTCCGGGCAGCATGGCCGGGGCCGGGCCCTGCTCGCCACGGGTGAGTCGGCCGCCGCGGTGGACGCGTTGGTCGAGGCGGTTGCCGGGTTCGTCGCCGCCGGCAATGACCAGGCCACCGCCTATGCCCGGCTCGACCTGGCGTCGGCTTACCACGGGTGCGGTCGGGCGCTGGACGCCGCCGAGGTGGCCGAGGTGGCGCTGCCGGAGCTGGAGCGGCTCGGCGCCCAGGAGGCGGCCGACCGCTGCCGGTACCTGTTGTCTCTGGTGTACCGGGCGCTCGACCAGGCCGATGAGGCGCTCGGTCTGCTCGATCAGCTCGTGACGAACCTCGATGGTTTCGACAACCTGCCGGGCCGCTCGCAAATGCACGAGGAGGCCGGTCACATCCTGTACCGGGCAGACCACGACGCGGCCGCGGCCCGCCGGTTCGGGGCGGCGGCCGACGGGTACCGCGACGCCGGGCTGGCGCTGGACGAGGTGCGGGCCCGCCGCTGGACGGCCGTCGCGCTGCGCTGGGCCGACGACCTGGACCAGGCGATGGTGACGCTCGCCACAGCCGAACGGCGGGTCGGGCAGTTGCCCGCGGATGAGCCGTCCATCACGTGGGAACGGGCGATGCTCGCCCTCGACGGGTCCCGGGTGTTCATCGGGGCCGACCGGCTCGACGACGCGTTGGGCCGGGCCGAGATGTCGGGGGCCGGGTTCCGCTCGATCGGCGCCTTCACCGAGGCGCTCCAGGCCGACCTTCTCCGCGCTGAGCTGCTCATACGTCTCGAACGGCCGGCGGCCGCGGAGCCCGTGCTGCGCGCCGTTCTCGCCACGGCGCCGCACCGGTCACCGATGCAGCGTGGCGGTGCGTGGCTGCTCAGCGAGGTGATGGTGGCGTTGGGTCGGGCCGCGGAGGCCGCCACCGTCCGCGCGCAGTACGATCTCGACGAGACTTAACGATCGTTTAGTTTCGCTCTTGACGGGCGGTTAGGCTTCACGGATGACCACGGACCAGCGGGTAACCATGGATCAGCAGGTGGCTGCCGTGCCGGCGCCGCGGCGCCGGTCGCGCCGGGATGAGATTCTCGAGATCGCGGTCGGGCTGTTCGCCACGCGCGGCTACCACGGCGTCTCGATGGACGACATCGGCGGCGCGGCGGGTGTCACCGGGCCCGCGCTCTACCACCACTTCGCCGGCAAGGAGGCGATGCTGATCGCCGCCCTCATCCCGGTCAGCGGGCAGTTGCTCGCCGGTGGCCAGCAGCGGATCGCCGACCACGAGGGCAGGCCGCGGGCGGCGCTCGCCGCGCTGGTCGACTTCCATGTCGAATTCGCGCTCGCCAACCCGGCCGTGATCGCGCTGCACCTGCACGAGCTGGATCGCCTGCCCGAGGAGCCGCGTCGACAGATCCGTCGCCTGCAGCGCCGGTACGTCGAGGAGTGGGTGACGACGCTGACCGCACTGCGCCCAGAACTGTCCGCCGGTGAGGCGCGGGTTCTCGCGCACGCCGCGTTCGGCCTGATGAACTCCACCCCGTTCCTCGGTGGTGAGGTCGACCGGCACCGCCGAGCGGAACTTCTGCGCGCCTCCGCGCTCGCCGCTCTTGAGGGCTGAGACACTGAACCGGTCGTCAACAGCGGTTGTACACAGGCCCTCACGGTGTGCGTCCACAGGCTTGTCCACAACCGGTGCGTAAGCTGAACGATCGTTTCGTACAGGAGGCAGCGTTGATCGGTTCGCTTCTCGTGGCCAACCGTGGCGAGATCGCCCGGCGGGTCATCCGCACCGCCAGGCGACTGGGCATCCGGTCCATCGCGGTGTACTCCGAGGCCGACGCCGGGCTGCCGTTCGTGGCCGAGGCGGACGAGGCGGTCTGTGTGGGCCCGGCCAATCCGGCCCAGTCCTACCGCGACGCCGACGCGATTCTGGCGGCGGCCAAGTCCACCGGTGCCGAGGCGATCCACCCCGGGTACGGATTCCTGTCGGAGAACGCCGCGTTCGCCCGTGCCGTGGAGGCGGACGGCCTGGTCTGGGTCGGCCCCGGCGCCGACGCGATCGCCGCGATGGGTGACAAGATCAACGCTCGGAACCTGATGGCCGCGGCGGGGGTCCCGGTCGCCCCCGGTACCACCGACCCGTCGGCCGACGTCGACGGGGCCGTCGCCGCGGCCGGTGCGATCGGGTACCCGATCATGGTCAAGGCGGCGGCCGGCGGCGGCGGCATGGGCATGGCCGTCGCGGCCGACGAGGCCACGCTGCGCGCGGAGTTCGAGAAGGTACGCGCGTTCGCCGAGCGAATGTTCGGGGACGGCTCCGTCCTGCTCGAACGCTTCTTTCCCCGGGTGCGGCACATCGAGGTGCAGGTGCTCGGCCTGGCCGACGGCCGGATCGTCGCCCTCGGCGAGCGCGAATGCTCGGTGCAGCGACGTAACCAGAAAGTCGCCGAGGAGTCACCGTCGCCGGCGTTGTCACCGCAACTGCGTGGCCGTCTGCTCGCCGCGGCGGTACGGGCCGGCGAGGCGGTCGGTTACCGAAACGCCGGTACCGTGGAGTTTCTGTTCGAACCCGGCACCACCCGCGGTGGAGACTTCTACTTCCTGGAAATGAACACCCGGTTGCAGGTGGAACACCCGATCACGGAGTGCGTGTACGGCGTCGATCTGGTCGAGGAGCAGCTGCGGGTGGCGTCCGGACTCTGGCCGAACTTCGATCCCGACGCCATCGTGGCCCGCGGTCACGCCATTGAGCTGCGCGTCTACGCCGAGGATCCGAAACGGTTCCTGCCCGGTCCCGGCACGATCACCACCTGGATCGAGCCGACCGGCGACGGCGTCCGGGTGGACAGCGGCTACGCCGCCGGTACCACCGTCACGCCGTTCTACGACTCGCTGATGGCGAAGTTGATCGTGTCGGCGCCGGACCGGGAGACCGCGCTGGCCCGGGCCCGCGCCGCCGTGGCCGGGTTCGACATCGTCGGACCGAAATGCAACCTGCCGTTCTTCGCCGAACTGCTCGCCAACGCGGAGTTCGTCAGCGGCGAATACGACACCGGCATTGTGGGCCGGATGAGATGAGCGAGATGCCGGGTGCGGTGTCGATCCGCGAGGTCGGCCCCCGCGACGGACTGCAGAACGAGCAGCC
>JAVHWE010000367.1:0-2699 GCA_032160285.1 Micromonosporaceae bacterium
GCCGGCGCCGTCGTCGCCCGGGCCGTGCCGCCGGTGATGGGCAGGCCGCCGGTCGGCACGAACATGCTCTCGTTGAACGTCGTCCCGGTGGGTGCGGTCGCTACCGCGAGCACCGGGAACGCCCGACCGCCGCCGGCGATGACCGACGTGGAGATGTAGTCACCGAACATGCGCCCCTGCGAGGTGTTCGGGAACCAGGCCAGCCGCATCGTGCCGACCAGCTGCGTCGGTGCGCTCCACGACGTGCCGCCGTTGGTCGAGGAGATGAAGCCGATCCGCATGTCGCAGGTCGCGGCGGTGCAGTTGGCGGTGGGGTAGAAGTAGTACGTCACGCCGACCCGCGCGGTCGCGCCGGACGTGTTGCGGTCCACGCCGATACCCGGTACGAAGTGGTCCACCGTGCTGGTGGTGGCGTCGATCGGTACCCGGATCGGGGCGGCCCAGGTGGTCCCGTTCGTGGACTTGCTGACCACCACGTCGTTGGCCGGGCAGCCGGGCCGGAACCGGCAGTCCGACCAGGCGACGTAGACCGTACCCGCGGAGTCGATCTCGGCGGACGGGAGTGCCTCCGACCGCAGGCCACCGGCCGTTTCGTGGTGCGCGACGGTGGCGACCAGCACGGTCGCCGCCCAGGTCGCGCCGCCGTTGGTGGACCGGAACGAGCGGATCTGGCTACCGCTGAGGAACGGTACGACCACGGTGCCGTTCGGCTGCACGACGGGCTGCCCGCCCAGGCCGGACCGGTTGTCAGCGGTCGCGCGGGCCGGACCCCAGGTCATTCCGCCGTCCGTGGAGGTCTGCATCCGCATCCCGTTGCCGCCGCTGGTGACGTCGTACTCGGTGTAGCAGTTGCCGAAGAACGGGCTCGCGGTGCCGTTGTCACAGGCGATCCAGTTCTTGTCCAGCTGCCCGGTGGCGACGGTGAAGGGGTTGCTCCAGGTCCGCCCACCGTCGGTGGAGCGGCTGGTGACCACGGCGAGCGTTCCGCCCGGCCCGCCGACGCCCAGCGCGGAGATGAGCCAGACGTTGTGCCGTGCGTCAAACGCGACCGCGGCGTCGCTGGCGGACGCGAACGGACCGGCCGGCTGCGAGTTCCTGGTGAGGCCGGGCAGGAAACCGCTGGCCCAGGTGGCACCGTTGTCGTTGGAGGCGGCGAAGCCGATGTCCGAGGAAGCGCCGCCGAAGATGCGCCCCGTCTGGAACGCGCTGACGATCGTCGAACCGGCCTGGAACGTGTCCGGCTCCACCTGGGTGCGGTGCTGGGCGTCGGCGTTGGTGAACGGGTCGGCGCTGATCTGGGTCAGCGCGACATCGGCGGCGGCCGGCGTTGCCCAGAGGAGAGCCATGACGGCGGCGGGTGCCAGCAACACGCTGATGCGCGTGGATGAGCCTGGAAGACGCATGTTCCATCACCTTCTTGTGGATGGGAGGGATGAATTCATCCAAGTACCTGGATGGCGACCGACGCAACGGGCACCTGCCCGGTCAAGGGCGTGGAGCGGGGCGGTCAACCGGCCGGGGCGGCCGGCTCCCGGCGGCCGGCATGTCGGGGGGGCCGATCGCGCGTTTCCGGTGATCTTCGCCCGGCGGGTGGCCTCGCAGATCATGAACCCGTGGTTAGTCGGTTGACCTGAGGGGCACTTATGTCGAGTGCAGTTCATCGAAGGGGGTGCGTTCCGTGAGCCGGACGATCGAAGACAGGCCCGTGACCTTGCTCCGGCAAAGCTTCACAATCCGGCACCTGAAACGGGTGCGCCGGTTGGTCGGGTGGGCCGCCCACCGGGTCGGTTTGAACCGCGAACGTCGGCAGGGCATGGTCCTCGCGGTCCACGAAGCCGCCGCCAATGCGGTCAAGCACGGCGGCGGTACCGGGGAACTGGAGCTGATCCAGGACGATAGCCGCTCGTTGATCGCCCAGATCAGCGACGACGGACCCGGCATGCCGGCCGACGCGCCGGTGGACCATCCGTCGGTGGAGCAGACCGGTGGTCGGGGCCGGTACCTTATTCAGGAAACGTGCGATCGCGTCGAAATCCGGACCGGTCCCGCCGGCACGACGGTCCGGCTGGAGATGGACGTTGACGGTACGTGAGGTCCTGCTCACGGTTGAGCGCGGAAGCCCGAGTCTCGGTTTCGTCGCGAAAGCCGTTGACCTCGGGTACCGGCCTAGAATTACCGCTGGTGCGCGCGGCCGCGTGGCTCCTCACCGTTGGAGGAAGGTCCGGGCCACCTGGTGAATCCGCAACAGGAGTACCTGCGACGCCTGGCTGACATCGACGCCACCGTGGCAAGCGCGCAGATCGATCCGGACGTCGTGCTGGAACGGGCGGCCGGTCTGCTGGCCGGCCGGGCGGGTTGCCGGATCACGGAGGCGCACGCGCAGCTCCTGCAGTTCGCGAGTGAGCAGGGCCGCGATCCGGGTGCGGTCGCCGCCGACGTGGTGGCGGGCCTGGAGAGCCAGCTGCCCGTGGAGTCGGCACGGGTTCGGGCCCTGGTCGGCGACGCGCTGCGACCGCCGCGTCGTCGGGTCGGGGACCGGCTGCCACCGGTACCGGAACGCGCCACCGCATCCCCGGTGGCCGACGACGGCGGTTGGCGGCGGGTGATGCAGCAGGTGCTCGACGCGCTACCGGGCAATAACACCGTCGTGCTGCCGCTGCGTAACCCCGCCGGACAGGTCGAGGATTTCGCCTTCGTGG
>JAVHWE010000521.1:0-3923 GCA_032160285.1 Micromonosporaceae bacterium
GGTGCCGGCCACGCCCACCGCCGCGCGATCGGCTGACCCAGGCCCGGACCCGCGGCGCCATCCACCGCAGCCGGCCGGCGCCGAACCACGCCGGCATCGATCCACCGTGGACCTCGACACCGTGAACCCCGCCACCGTGAACCCCGCCACCACGGACCTCGGCACGGTCGGCCGTTCCACCCTGGACTTCCGCATGCTGGACTGCTCCGCCGTGGACCGCGCCCCCGGGTGCCTCCGCACCGCGGGCGGCTCCACCGTGAGGATCGCTCTGGCGGGTCACCGGACGGGCCTGACCGTCGGGCCGGCCCACCGCGTCGGGCACCATTCCGGCGCGCCGACCGGGGAACCCGCCCCTGTCCACATCGTCGAACTCATGTACGAAAACTACCGACGGGGTCTGACACTTTCGGCTCTCGCGGTGACGCCCTGACTAGGCTGGCGACATACACGTGATGGGGTGGCCGTGACCGTGACCAAGTCGCGCTACGACGGGATCGCCGACTGGTACGACGCGTACAACGCATCGGCCGCCGAAAACCACGGCGTGGAGCTGACCGCCCTGCTCGAACCCGGCGACGGGCTGTGCCTCGACCTGGGCTGCGGCACCGGGCAGTACGTCGACGCGCTCCGCACGACCGGCCGCACCGTCGTGGGCCTGGACTGCTCCGCCGACCAGTTGCGGCGGGCCGCCAGCCGGGTCTCCACCCTCGTGCGAGCCGAAGCCGCCGCGCTGCCGTTCGCCGACGACGTATTTCCGACCGTGGTCCTCATGTGGGTGTCCACCGATGTCGACAACTTCAGTGCGGTGCTCCAGGAGACCGCCCGGGTGCTGCGCCCCGGCGGGCTGGTGGTCTTCTACGGCGTCCACCCGTGCTTCAACGGTCCCTGTGTCGAGCCGCGCGACGACGGTGGGCGGATTGTGCACCCGACCTCGTGTCGCGGGCTGGCACGACGCTTCGCCGTGGTGGTCATCGGACGGCATCCGTCGACGTATCGGCATGCGGCACGTGCCCCTGGCGGAACTGTTCAACGCGTTCCTCGATGCCGGCCTCGCCATCGATCGGGTCACCGAGCCGCGCGAGGACGCGGTGCCGTTCACCCTCGCGATACGAGCTCGAACCAGATAGCGCCGGGCCCGTACCCGTACCCGGCCGACAGTGGCGGGGTGGCGGACAGGCGGGTCAGCGCACGGTCAGCGGGGCGGCGGACGGGGTGACCGGGGCCGGCAGGTCGCCCGCTCCGCCGAGGTACGCGTGGATGGAGGCGGCGGCGGCGCGGCCGTCGGCGATCGCCCACACGATGAGCGACGCGCCGCGGTGCATGTCGCCGGCGACGAACACCCCTGGGGTGGCGGTCTGCCAATCCGGGTCGCAGTCGATCGCGCCGCGTCGGTTGCGGCCCAGGCCCAACTGGTCGAGCAGCGGGCCCTCCTCGGTACCGTCGAAGCCGATCGCCAGCAACACCAGGTCCGCGGGCAGATCCTGGCTGGTTCCGGGTACCTCGGTGACGACGCGCTGGCCGTCGACGCGGCTCACGGTGACCTCGCTGATCCGGATCGCGGTGACCCGGTCGGTACCGACGAACTCTTCCACGGCGACCGCGAAGACCCGGTCGCCGCCCTCCTCGTGGGCCGGGTAGTTGCGCAGGATCCACGGCCAGGTGGGCCACGGGTCGCGCGCCGGGTCCCGGGAGCCCGGCGGTTGCGGGTAGATGTCGAGCTGGGTCACGCTGGCCGCGCCCTGCCGGTGGGCCACCCCGAGGCAGTCCGCCCCGGTGTCCCCGCCACCGATGATGATGACGTGCTTGCCGGCGGCGTCGATCGGGGGCGCGTCGAGCAGACCGGCGACCGCCCGGTTCGACCCGACGAGGTGGGTCATCGCCAGGTGTACGCCGGTCAGGTGGCGCCCCGGGGTGGTCGGTGTGTCGCGACCCTGGAGCGCGCCGCAGGCGAGCAGCACCGCGTCGTGGCGGGACCGCAGCTCCTCGACGGTCAGGTCGACGCCCACCGCGCACCCGGTGACGAACCGCACCCCCTCGGCTGTCAGCTGCTCCAGCCGGCGGTCGATGTGGGCCTTCTCCAGTTTGAAGTCCGGGATGCCGTACCGAAGCAGTCCACCGAGCCGGTCGTCGCGCTCGTACACGGTGACGGCGTGCCCGGCCCGGGCGAGCTGCTGCGCCCCGGCCAGCCCCGCCGGCCCGGAGCCGACCACGGCCACGCTCCGGCCGGTCGGCGCCGGGCAGGGCTGCGGCCCCACGTACCCGCGCTCGAACGCGCGGTTGATGATCTCGACCTCGACCTGCTTGATGGTGACCGCGCCGGTGCCGGACGCCAACCCGCTGTCGCCGATCGCGAGCACACAGGCGGCCTCGCACGGCGCCGGGCACAGCCGACCGGTGAACTCCGGGAAGTTGTTGGTGGCGTGCAGCGACTCGATGGCGAACTGCCAGGAACCGGTACGGACCAGATCGTTCCAGTCCGGGATGCGGTTGCCGAGCGGGCAGCCCTCCTGGCAGAACGGCACACCGCAGTCCATGCAGCGGGTCGCCTGTTCCCGGATCAACTCGTCGGACGCGGACGGGTACACCTCGTTCCAGTCCCTGATCCGCACCGGTACCGGGCGGCGGGCCGGCAGGTCACGGCCGTAGCGCAGGAAGCCGTTCGGGTCAGGCACGGGCCACCTCCGCCGGCTTGGCCGACACCGGAAGCGCCGTGGGAGCGCCGGTGACCACGGACATCACGGCCTCGTCCACGTCGTGCCCGTTGGCCTCGGCGACCCGGATCGCCTCCATCACCCGGCGGTAGTCGCGCGGCACCACGGCGGTGAACTCGCCCAGCGCGGTGTCCCAGCGGGCCAGCAGCGACGCCGCCACCGGTGAACCGGTCTCCTCGGCGTGGCGACGCACCAGCCGGAGCAGCGCGGCCTCCTCGTCGGTGCCGGGCGTCACCGGTTGCAGGTCGACCATCTCGGGATTGACCCGCGTCGGGTCGAGGTGCCACAGGTACGCCATGCCGCCGGACATGCCGGCGGCGAAGTTGCGCCCGGTACGCCCGAGCACCACCACGGTGCCGCCGGTCATGTACTCGCAGCCGTGGTCGCCGACGCCCTCCACGACCGCGGCGGCGCCGGAGTTGCGGACCGCGAACCGCTCTCCCACCGTGCCCCGCAGGAAGACCTCGCCGCCGGTCGCCCCGTACAGGATGGTGTTGCCACCGATGATCTGCTCGTCGGCGCGGTCCAGGAACGGGGCGGACTCGTCGGGCCGCACGATGAGCCGACCGCCGGACAGACCCTTGCCGATGTAGTCGTTGGCGTCCCCGTACAGCCGCAGCGTCACCCCGGTCGGGCTGAACGCGCCGAACGACTGGCCGGCGGTGCCGTGCAGGGTGACGTCGATGGTGCCGTCGGGCAGGCCGTCGCCGCCGAACCGGCGGGCCACCTCGCCGCCGAGCATCGCACCGACGCTGCGGTGTTCGTTGTGGACGTCGATGGAGATCCGGACCGGGGTGCCGTCGGTCAGGGCCGGGGCGGCCCGGGCGATCAGCGTGTTGTCCAGCGCCCGCTCGAGCCGGTGGTCCTGCTTGACGGTCCACCGGCGGGCCGCGTCCGCCGCCACGTCGGGTACGTGCAGCATCGGCGCGAGGTCGAGACCGTACGCCTTCCAGTGGTCCACGGCGGGCCGCACGTCGAGCAGCTCGGCGTGGCCGATCACCTCGTCGAGGGTACGGAAACCGAGCGCCGCCAGGTACTCGCGCACCTCCTGGGCAAGGAACAGGAAGAAGTTCTCCACGAACTCCGGCGTGCCGGTGTACCGCTTGCGCAGCACCGGGTTCTGGGTGGCGATGCCCACCGGGCAGGTGTCGAGGTGGCAGACGCGCATCATGATGCAGCCGGACACGATCAGCGGCGCGGTGGCGAAGCCGA
>JAVHWE010000532.1:0-6305 GCA_032160285.1 Micromonosporaceae bacterium
GGCTGCGCACCGAGCCGCCCCGGGCGGTGACCTTCGGCGAACTGCACGCCGGTCGGGCCGGTGAGCGGATCGTGGCAACGCTGGTGCAGCTCGCCCACGCGCTCGACCTGACCGTCACCGCCGAGGGCGTGGAGACGGCGGTGCAAGCGGACCGGCTGCGGGCCGTCGGCTGCGACTCCGGCCAGGGTTTCTACTACGCCTATCCGGGGCCGCCGGAGCTGATCACCGAAATGATCAAAGACTCGCGGTAGAACGCGGTCAGTCCACGGGCCACTCGTGTACCGGCGCGTTCGCGTGCATGTGTTCGATGTAGCGAGACAGCATCGCCCGCAACGCCGCGTCCCGGTCGAGGTTCGTGTCCTCGCTGAGGTGCCGAACCGTGCGGACCTGCCAGGCGGCGCCGTTGAGGCCGGTGACACAGCGCCGTTCGATGACGCCGAGCAGCCGGTCCCGGACGGCCGGGTCGACGCCCCACCGGTCGAGCCCCGTGTGGGCCAGCGGCAGCAGCCGACGCAGGACCAGTTCACCGGCGGGTACCGTGCCGAGGCCCGGCCAGTACAGCTGGGCGTCCAGGCCGAGGCGGGCCGCCTGGTGGAAGTCCTCGGTCGCGGTGACGAACGACATCTGCGTCCAGACCGGGCGCTCCGCCTCGGCGAGCATCCGGACCACGCCGAAGAAGAACGCGGCGTTGGCGATGATGTCGACCACGGTCGGGCCGGCAGGCAGGACGCGGTTCTCCACCCGTACATGGGGGAGGTTGTCGACCACGTCGTAGACCGGACGGTTCCAGCGGTACACGGTCCCGTTGTGCAGCCGCAGCTCGCCGAGGGCCGGGGTGTCGCCGCGGCCGAGCGCCTCGAGGGGGTCCTCGTCGTCGGTGATCGGTAACAGGGCGGGGAAGTACCGCACGTTCTCCTCGAACAGGTCGAAGATCGACGTGATCCACCGTTCGCCGAACCAGACCCGGGGCCGGACCCCCTGCTCCTTGAGCTCCTCCGGGCGGGTATCGGTGGCCTGCTCGAACAGCGGTATCCGGGTCTCGGCCCACAGCTGCCGGCCGAACAGGAACGGCGCGTTCGCCCCGACCGCAACCTGTGCCCCGGCGATCGCCTGTGCTGCGTTCCAGTACGCGGCGAAGTTGTCCGGTCCCACCTGCAGATGCAGCTGGGTACTCGTGCAGGCTGCCTCCGGCGTGATGGTGTCCGACGTGGCGGCCAGCCGCTCCACGCCGTTGATCTCGATGGACAGGTCCTCGCCGCGGGCCGCGAAGATCTGCTCGTTGAGCAGGGCGTAGCGCGGATTGGCCGACAGCGCGTCGTGGGTGAGGTGGTTCGGGCGAAGCGTCGGCAAAATGCCGATCATTACGATGTGGGCGCCGACCCCACGGGAGTGTTGCTCGGCCGCGTTCAGGCTGGCCCGGACCTCGTCCTCGAAGTGCCGCAGGCCGCCGTCGACCAGTTGCCGCGGCGGGATGTTGATTTCGATGTTGAATTGGCCGAGCTCGGTCTGGAACGCCGGGTCGGCGATCGCCCGCAGCGCCTCGGAGTTGCGCATGGACGGTTCGCCGTGCTCGTCGACCAGGTTGAGCTCGATCTCCAGGCCGGTGAGCGGCCGTTCGGCGTCGAACCGGGACTCTTGCAGCATCCGGGCGAACACGTCCAGGCAACGCCGCACCTTCTGCCGGTAGCGCTGGCGATCCTGTCGGGTGAAGACCCGCTGGTCGACCTCCTGGCCCATGGTGCACATCCTCCGGCCGCCGCAGTGCTGTCAACATCTCATACCCGCGGTGACCGGAGAAGAACATCGGGTGCCGGTCCCCGGAACGGGACCGACGGACCACGATTCAGCAGATCGCGATGTCAGCAGACCTCGACGATGGCCCAGAAGTCCGACGACAGGCCGCGTTCGGTCAGGTAGGCGTACGGCATGGTGAAGTAGCCGTCCTGGCCCCAGCCGGGGCCCCACGAGTTGCGGACCAGGAACACCCCGTTCGCGTCGTCGTACCCCACGGCGAGCACGGCGTGCCCGCCGAGCGGCTCCTCGGTGGAGCCGGGCAGGCAGACCACGCCGGTCCGGGCCACTTCGGGCGTTTCGAAGCTCTCATACACCCGGAAGCCGAAGACGAACGGGTACCCGCCGGCCAGGCAGCCCTTCAGCTGGGTCAGGGTCTGCGGTACCCGCTGGTAGGCGGTGGCCCGGTTGTCCGCGGCCTCCTGATAGCACTCCGTCCTCGGCTCGTCGGCGAACGCCGTGACGTCGTAGGGCCAGGAGATCTCGCTACACACGCCCTGTTTGGCGACGCTCTTGATGCCGTCGCGGATCATGGCCCCGCTGTCGGAGGCAACCGTGCCCTCCTTGACCCGCTCGTTGTAGTAGATGAACAGCCGGGACGGTCCGAAGTCCGCGAGCCCCTGCTTGAGCAGGCCGAATTCGTACGCGCATGCGATCGCGTTGGCGGTACAGCTGCCCAGCCTGCCCTGGTCGTACACCGGTGCCGGGCACCGGTCGCGAAGGTCGACACGGTCGGGTAGCGCGGTCAGCACGGCCGGCCGCGCGGCGAACAGGTGGTCGCGCTGGTCGGGCAGGTCCGGTACCCAGCCGTAGCGTTCGATCTTCCGGGGAGTTGGTGTGGTCATGACATGCCAGTCCTCGGGTTCCGGTGGGGGAGGGGGTAACTGTGGATCCGGCCGGGGCGGAGCTCAAGGTACCTGTCCGTAACCGGACGCGTACTCCCCCCGGTCGGCGGGGCTGGGGTGCGCTCGGGTGCCTACCCGGCGGCGGTGTGCGGCCACCGCGGATTCGGTAACACCTTGGACGCGGTCGGAGCCGTCGGCCGCTACGGATATAGGCGTGACGGCGTGTTCCTGCGAGCATGGGGAGCGGGAGGGGCCATGGCCGCGATCGCCCTGCAGCAGGTCACGAAGGTGTTCGCCGACGGCACGGTGGCGGTGGACGACCTGACCCTCCGCGTGGCGCAGAACGAGTTCATGGTGCTGCTCGGCCCGACCGGCTGCGGTAAGACGACCGTGCTCCGGTTGATCGCCGGGTTGGAGTCGCCCACCGCCGGGGAGATCTACTTCGACGGGCACCCGGTCGACCGGATGCGCGCCCGCGACCGCAACATCGCAATGGTGTTCCAGGAATTCGCGCTGTATCCGCACCTCACGGTCGCGGAGAACATCGCGTATCCGCTGCGGGTGGCGCAGGTGGACGAGGCGGTGGTGGCGACGCGCCGCAACGAGGTCGTCGAGTTTCTCGGAATCGGCCCCATCCTGCACCGGCATCCCGACCAGCTCTCCGGCGGCCAGCGCCAGCGCGTCGCGATGGCCCGGGCCGTGGTCCGCCGGCCGTCGGTGTTCCTGTTCGACGAGCCGATGTCCAATCTCGACGCCCACCTGCGGGCCGACCTGCGTCTCGAGGTCGTGGCGCTGGCCCGGCGGTTCGGGGTGACGACCCTGTATGTGACGCACGACCGGACCGAGGCGCTCACCATGTCCGACCGGATCGCGGTGCTGCGGCACGGTCGCCTCGAGCAGGTCGGGGCGCCCGGCGAGGTGTATGCCGACCCCGCCACCATCTTCGTCGCCGCCTTCCTCGGCCCGGGCGTCACCAGCCTGCTGCATTCGGCCGTGTACGCGCGACCCGATGGCGGCGTCGTCGTCGACCTCGGTGCCCAGGTCATCGGGCTGCCACCCACCGATCCGCGCGCCGCTGCCCTGGCCGCCCACCACAACGCCCGGATGACCCTCGGGGTCCGGGCCGAGGCGCTCACCCTGGTCGACGCCGACCCGGACCGGGGCGACGTGCTGCGGGGAGTGGTCCGCCTCGTCGAAGACCTCGGTCACGAGGCGATCGTGCGGGTGGATACCGGCGCGGCGCCCGCGGCCAACGCCACCACCCGGCTCGAGCTGCCCGAGCCCGAACGCGACCTGGCCACCCTGTTCGCCGACGAACCGCAAACCGGCGGCGCCCTGCGGTACGCGCTGTCCCGGCTGCGAGCGCCGGAACCGCCGCCGGCACCGACGGCCCGTACCGAGTTCGGCTTCTACCCGCGCTACGACACCGACCAGGCCGCCGAGCCGCGGGGCGACCTGGTGGTTCGGATCCTGCGCCCGGCGCGCGTCCCACGCCCGGGCGAGACGGTGGCGCTCGCCGTGGACTTCGACCTGCTGTACCTGTTCGACCGGGCGGGTCACCGCGTCCGGCTCGGTTGACCGTCGGCCTCGGTTGACTGTCCGGGCTCGGGTTGACCGTCGGGCGGTCGGCCGCGTCGGCGGTGTCAGGCCGCCTGGACGGTCCAGCGCTGGGCGTCGCTGTCGGCACAGTCACGCTGGGTGGCCTTGCCGTCGTCGTCGACGGCGGCGCACTTTGCGCTGTTGACGCTCACCATGGCGAACCGGTCGGCCACCCAGACGATTTTCCATTGCTGGTTTGGGCCGCGGTGGCAGTCCCACTCATGGATCGCGGCCCCGTCGTCCTTGCTGACCTGGTCGACGTCCAGGCACTTGCCGGTGGCCGCGTTCACGATGAAGTACGTGTCGGCCGCCAGCGGCGCCAACGCCCAACGCTGATGGGGATCGTCGGTACAGGCGGCCGCTTCGGCGGGCGTCCCGTTGTCGTTGCCGGCGAAGGTGAGGCACTGCGCGGACGCGGTGTGCAAGGTACCGCTCGCCGGCACGACCGGGTTCGCGGTCGGCGTCGGCGTCGGGTCGGCCGGCGTCGGGTCGTCGCTCGGACTCGCCGCGACGGTGGGCGAGGGGGGCAACGGCGAGGTATCCCCGATCTGACCGGGCAGCCGCGAGGCGACCGCGGCCGATCGAGCATCGCCACCGAACGGGAGCGCGAACGCCGCCATGACGCTGCCCGCGATGACGCCGGCCGCGAGCACCCCGGCGGCCACCGGCAGCAGCCAGCGCCGCTGCGCGATGGGTACCGGCCCGGTCGACCCGCCGTACACCCGCGGCGTGCCGGCCGCGTACCACGGCCGTGCCGTCACCGGGTCTGCCGCCGGCCGTGCCGTCACCGGGTCCGACCACGGCGCCGCCGGCCGTTCCCCGCCGGGGTGCGGGTTGTCCGATTCACCGATGTTCATCGGCCCATCATGACGCAGTGGTGGTGCGATCGGGCCGTCGGCCGGACCGGTGGACCGCAGCGGCGGTCGATGCGTCGGATACGACGCTGGTATATCGTTTCCGATATGACATTCGATGACCGTCCGGCCCGGCAGCGGCCGCCCGAAACAGCACGCCACCGGGGCATCCTGGCCGAGTTGGTCGCCCACCGGCATGCCGCCGGGCTGTCGCAGTCCGACGTCGCCGGCCGGATGGGCACCTCCCAACCGGCGGTGGCGCGGGTCGAGACCGGTCAGGTCGATCTCCGGCTGTCGACGTTGCGGCGGTACGCGTCGGCGGTCGGCCGCCGGTTGGACGTGCGCCTGGGCGGCCCCTCCGTACCGGTGCCGCCCGGTCACGGCGACGGCGGCACGGGCGTAGGCGGTTGGCTCGAGGAGCGGATGTTCGGCCAGCGCATCGTGCTGCTCCAGGGCCCGGTGGGCAGTGCCACCGCCAACCGGGTCGCGGCCACCCTACTGACGCTCGACGCCCTCGGTACCGAGCCGGTGCGGCTACAGGTCAGCGCCCCGTCCGGCGAGATGGTCGCGGTGTTCGCGCTGGTCGATGCCGTCGACGCGATGCGGGCACCGGTCCACGCGACGGCGATCGGCGAGGTCGGCGGGGCGGCCGTCGGGGTGTACGCGGCGGCGCACCGGCGGCTCGCGTACCCGCATGCCCGGTTTCGGCTGGCCGAGCCCGATGCCGAAGGCGTCAACGGGACGGCCGATCAGGTCGCGGCCGCCGCGGGCCGGTACCTCCAGTCGTTGGAAGATCTTCTGGTACGCGTCGCCGCGGCCACCGGCCAGCCGCGCAGCCGGATCGAGGACGACTTTTCGACCGGCCGGATCCTCGATGCGGCCCAGGCACGTGAGTACGGCCTCGTCCACGAGATTGTGGCACCGTCCCCGCGGTGACGCGCTGACACCGCGGCCGGCGACGCCGAAGGGTGGTTCAGTCGTGCTGGTCGGCGGCCTGATTGAGCCGCAGGGCCTCCTGGAGTTGGTCCTCCAGGACGATGATGCGGCAGGCGGCTTCCAGTGCGGTGCCCCGGTCGACCATCTCGCGGGCCCGGGCGGCCAGGCGCAGCTGGTAGCGGGAGTAGCGGCGGTGTCCGCCGACTGAGCGGTGCGGTTTGATCTGTTTCGCCTCGTCAAGGCTGCGCAGGAATCCCTGTGAGGTGCCCAGGATCTCGGC
>JAVHWE010000059.1:0-3500 GCA_032160285.1 Micromonosporaceae bacterium
GACGAGCAGTGATACGCCTCGAGCAGGCGGCGCGGGTCCGGCGTCCGGGCCGCGGCGGTGAACTCGAGCCCGTTCACCGCGTCGCCCCGGTAGGACGGGAGCTCCACGCCGTCCCTGGCCTCGGTGACCGCCGAGCGCGGCTTGCCGAACTGGCCCGCCATCCGGCCGACCTTCACCACCGGCACGCTGGCCGCGTAGGTCAGCACCACGGCCATCTGCAGCAGCGTCTGGAACTTGCCCCGGATGCTGTCGGCGGTCGTGCCGGCGAACGTCTCGGCGCAGTCACCGCCCTGCAGCAGGAACGCCTTGCCGTCGGCGACCAGCGCGAGCCGGTCGCGCAACTGGTCGACCTCGTAGGGCGCGACGATCGGCGGCACGGTGTTGAGCACCTCGCCGACCTCGGTCACGGCGGCCTGGTCGGGCCACGGCGGGACCTGCGCCCGCGGCAGGCCACGCCAGTTGTCGAGGCCGAGCGCGTCGATCTCGTCCTGGGTCAGGACCTGTTGGCCGATCTCCGGCCCGGGGTAACGGAAGTGGTGCCACTCCTCCGGCATGACGCCCAGCGTACGTTCGCCCGCAACGGTGTTGCCTGCCGGTCCCCGGATGTCGCGTGGTCCGCGCCCGTCGACGCGGGATCAGCCGCTACAGCCAGTCCTTGCGACGGAACGTGACGTAGAGGGCCACCGATATGGTCACCGTCAGGATCGTGGATACCACAAAACCCGAGAACTTCTGGTACCCGGGGTACGGCACGTTCTGCCCGTAGAACCCGGTCACCGCGGTCGGTACCGCGATGATCGCCGCCCAGCTGGTCACCTGCTTCATGATCATGTTCATCCGGTTGCCCTGGATCGTCAGGTTGGTCTCCAGGATCGTCGTCACCAGGTCCCGCAGCGATTCGGTCCACTCGGTCGAGCGCAGCACATGGTCGTACACATCGTGGTAGTACGGCACCATCGGCTCCTCGACCACGTGCAGGGTCGGGCGCATCAGCGAGTTGACGATCTCCCGCATCGGCAGCACCACCCGACGGAGCACGACCAGACTCTTGCGCAACTGGAACGAGCGACGCTGCACCGCGCGTACCGGCGGATGGTCGCTGTCGAAGATCAGGTTTTCGATCTCCTCCAGCGACGAGTCGAGCGCCTGCACCGCCTCCATGTGGCCGTCCACCAGGTAGTCGAGCAGCCCGTACAGCAAGAAGGCCACCCCGTGGCGGGCCAGGTCGGGGTTGTCGTCCCAGCGGGCGATCACCGCGTCGATGTCGACCTCCGCACCACGGCGGACGGTGATCACCGCCCGGTCCGTGACGAAGACCCCCACCTCGTGGGTGTTCAGCTGCCCCTCGTCCGGGTCCAACTTCACCACGTACGCCGAGATGAACAGGTGCGTGCCGTACCGGTCGATTTTCGGGCGCTGGCCGAAGTCGAGGGCGTCCTCCACGGCGAGCGCGTGCAGGCCGAACTCCTCGTCGATCATGTCGAAGTCGGCCTGGGTCGGGTTGCACAGATCGAGCCAGACCACCGACGTCTTCTCCTGGAGGTGATCGGAAATCTCCTCGACCGGGAAGTTCTCCGCCACGACGGTCCCGTCGCGGTACAGCCGGGTACGCGCCATGACGTCAGCGTAGGGCCACCGACCGGGCCGGTTGATCTCAGCCGGTCAGTTCAGGGGTCCGCCCGCGACGTAGACGACCTGACCGGACACGAACCCGGCGCCGTCGCTGACCAGGAACGAGATGGTATGCGCCACATCGTCGGGGTGGCCGACCCGGCGCACCGGGATGCGCTCGGCCGCCAGCCGCTGGAACTCGTCGAACTCCATGCCGACCCGGTTGGCTGTGGCGGCGGTCATGTCCGTGACGATGAAGCCCGGCGCGACCGCGTTGACCGTGACGTTGAACGGCCCGAGCTCGTGGGCCAGCGTCTTGGTGAAGCCCTGCAGACCGGCCTTTGCCGCGGCGTAGTTGGCCTGGCCCCGGTTACCGAGGGCCGAACTGCTCGACAGGTTGACGATGCGACCCCACCGCTGCTCGGTCATGTACCGCTGCGCCGCCCGGCTCATCAGGAAGGCGCCCCGCAGGTGCACGCTCAGGACCGTGTCCCAGTCGTCGTCGGACATCTTGAACAGCAGGTTGTCGCGGAGCACGCCGGCGTTGTTGACCAGCACGACGGGCGGCCCCAACTCGTCGGCCACCCGGCTCACGGCGGTCTGCACGGCCGCCGCGTCGGCGACGTCGGCGCCGACCGCGAGGGCCCGCCTGCCACCGGCGGTGATCCGCTCGACGGTCTCCGCGCACGCCGCCTCGGCCAGGTCGATGACGCCCACGTCGAAGCCGTCGGCGGCCAACCGGGCGGCGGTGGCGGCGCCGATACCGCGGGCGGCGCCGGTGACGATCGCGACTCGGCTCATGGTCAAGTCCTCTCCGGAATGTGCACCTGGAGTGCAGCCTACTGATCGGTTTCCCGCTCGGTTTCCCGCGATGACAGTAGCGCGTACAGGGTACGGGCCATGACCGCGCGGGCCGCCGGCACGCCGAGCGCGAGGTCGTCGCGCAGCACCGACCAGGCCGGCCAGGTGCTCGCCGCGGTCAACGCGGCGAGCAGTTCGTCGGCGCGCGGGCCGGCCGCCGCCAGCTCCGCCGCGAACAGCTGCGCCAGCTCGTCGCGGGCGATCCGGTACTGCCGGGCCCGGTTGTCGCGCAGCTGCGCCGAGAACGGCTCCCGCAGCTGCGCGCCCCGCGCGATCGGGGCCAGAAACTCCAGGATCTGGGCCCGTTGTCGGCACAGCGCCCCGACCCGACGGGCCAGCGGCAGCCGGGGATCGATCCGCCGGGCCAGCCCGGCCTGGCGTTCCAGCTGGCGCTGGCCGGCGGCCGCGTACAGCGACTCCAGGTCGACGTAGTTGGCCCACAGCGCGCGTCGCGACACGCCGGCCCGTTCGGCGATGCGCTCCCCGCTCGGCCGCAGGTCCCCCTCGGTGAGCAGCTCCAGCAGCGCGTCCACGACGGCCCGTCGGGTACGGACCGCGCGGGCGGTACGGCCGTCGACGTTCACAGCCCGAGAACATACACTCCCGGTGCATGAGAGAGTTCCCGTCCTTGGCCGATTTCGCGCAGGCGGCCGGCCAACATCTCGGCTACGGCGACTGGATGGAGATCGACCAGCACCGGGTCGACCTGTTCGCCGACGCCACCGGCGACCACCAGTGGATCCACGTCGACCCCGAGCGGGCCGCCGCCGGCCCGTTCAAGCAGACCATCGCGCACGGGTACCTCACCCTGTCGCTGGTACCGGCGCTCGTCGCGGACGTGTACCGGGTCGGCGGCGTCCGGATGGCCGTCAACTACGGGCTCAACAAGGTCCGCTTCCCGGCCCCGCTGCCGGTCGGCAGCCGGGTCCGGGCCGGCGTCGAGCTGGTCGAGGTCACCGGAGTCGACGGCGGGGTACAGGTCACCGCCCGGGTCACCGTCGAGGCCGCTGGCGTACCGAAGCCGTGCA
>JAVHWE010000016.1:0-7807 GCA_032160285.1 Micromonosporaceae bacterium
CGGTGTAGCCGGCGGTGGGGTCGTTTCCGGCGATGATGCCGGCCATGTGGGTGCCGTGTCCGTTGGTGTCCAGATAGCGCAGGTTGGGCGCCTGGGACTCAAACGACAGATCGGGGCCGTTACGGACCCGACTGGCGGGCAGGCCCGGTACCGGCGCCACACCGGTGTCGATGAGCGCCACACCCACGCCGCGACCGTCGACCCCGTAGGAACTGCGCGCCTTGTCCGCGCCGGACGCCACGACCGGGTTGGTCAGCGTCGGGTCCGACGCCCACGCCGCCTGTGTAAAGGACGCGGCGTGTGCCGTAGCGGCGTGTGCCGGCGCGCCGAACACCGTCAACACGGTGCCCGCGGTGACGAGTGCCGCGCAGACGGCGCCGAGGCTCCGTGGTGGATCGGTGCGTCGCATGGGTGGGAATCCCTCCGTGGGTCGGTCTGACATCCCCAAGGATCGCAATCGAGTGACAATCCCGTGACACACAGTCAGCGCAGACATGTAGTCCAACCGGAGGACAGGTCGGACGCGCCCACAAATATCCGAAGCTGCCGCAGCCAACGCTCCCACCAGATGGGCGGCCGAGCCATCGGCACGGTGCCGCCCCAAACGAACTCGCCGTCGTCGACGAATGCCGGCCACCACAGCGGTAGACCGTGCCGGCGATCAGGGCGACGGTTGGCAGGTGGTGGGGACGGCCTCGGCCGCGACCGGCGCCGCTTTCGGGACGGCCGGTTGCCGAGCGCACAAGTGATCGCCGTCGATCCGATTAATCCATTGACAACGTGAGTGGCGTTCTGCTTAGCTGCCGTCGGAATTACGTATCACCCCAGTTCACCTCTTGCCGAAGCGGGCTTGGTGGCGAGGAGCGGATGTGGCGCGTCGGATCGGTCGCCCGAGCCAGCGTGACGTCGCGCGGCTGGCCGGGGTGTCGCAGGCGGTGGTGTCGGTGGTGCTGACCGGCAAGGCGGAGACCAAGCACATCACGCCGACGGTCCAGGCCCGGATCCGCGACGCGGCGGCCGAGCTCGGCTACGTGCCCGACGTCGCGGCGCGGTCGTTGCGGGGTGGCCGTAACGGGCTGGTCGGCGTGTACACCTTCGAGCAGGTGTTCCCGGTGCGGGCCGACGACTACTACCACGAGTTCCTGGTCGGGATCGAGGAAAAGGCGGTCGAGCTGGGCCAGGACCTCGTCCTGTTCGCCTCCACCCAGCGCCCCGACGGGACGCGCAGTATCTACGCGAGCGGCTCGAACCGGCTGCGGCTGGCCGACGGCGCGATCGTGCTGGGCATCGAACGCGACGACGCGGAGTTGGTGCGGCTGGCCGCGGAGGGCTTCCCGTTCGTGTTCATCGGGCGCCGGGACCTGCCCGGCACGACGGTGCCCTACGTCGTGGCGGACTATGCCGCGGCCGTCGGGGGCGTGGTCGACCGGCTCGCGGGGCTGGGCCACCGCACGGTGGTGTATCTGGGTAACGAGGTGCGCCGGGCCCCGCACGAGCAGCGCCGCGAGGCGTTCGCCGCACACACCCGCCGGGCCGGGCTGACCACGCCGCCGGATGCCCTGATGCGACCCGAGGCCGTCTCGACCGGGTGGCTCGGCGCGACGCTCGCCACCGGCGTGACCGCGTTCGTGATCGAGACGTTCGAATTGGCCGAGGCCGTTGCCGGGGCGGCCAAGCGGCACGGCTGCGAGGTGCCGGCCGACCTGTCGGCGGTGTGTCTGGATTCGCCGCCGCCCGGCTCACCGGTCGCCGATTGGAGCCACACGGCCGTGCCTCGCCGCGAGTTGGGCGCCCGGGCCGTCGCGATCCTGCTCGCACTCCTCGACGGCGAGGTGCCCGCTGGCCATGTCGAAATCCTTCCTTGCGGGCCGATCACCGAGGGCAGCATCGCCCCCCCACCACCGCACCGCTGACATCATCGACGTCCCTTCCAGGAGGAAGCGTGTTCATAGGAGTTCGACGCCGCTGGGTCGGCGTCGCGGGCGCGACCGCGCTCGTTGTGGCTTTGACCGGCTGTGGGTTGGGCACGAGTCCGAAGAAGAACGAGCCGACCGCGACCTCGATCTCCGTCTGGTTTCCCGGTACGAACAAGACCGAGATCGACCTGGTGACGAAGACGATCGTGCCGGCGTTCGAGAAGGACACCGGGAGCAAGGTCGCGGTGACCTTCGTCGACTGGACGGACCTGTCGCCGAAGTTGAACGCCGCCTTCGCGGCGGGTACCGCCCCGGACGTGTTCGGGCACGGTCCGGCCGCGGTGGCCGACTTCGTCGTCAACGACCGCGTCGAGCCGCTGACGCGCTACGTCGCCTCACTGAGCAAGACCGACGCCGAGGATCTCGGCACGGCGCTTCCGGGTGGGCAGGTGAAAGGCACCCAGTACCTGATCCCGCTGTCGATGCAGGGCAACCTGATCGCGTACCGGGCCGATCTGTTCACCGCGGCCGGTCTCGACCCGAACACCCCGCTCCCGACGTGGGAGAGCGTATTGGAGGCGGCGAAGAAGCTGACCAAGCGCGACGGCTCGGGCAAGGTGACCCGCGCCGGCCTGCTGCTGCCGAGCCACCCGATCGGGCTTCAGCAGACCTTCGCCACCCTTCTCGGGTCGGCCGGCGGAGAGCAGATCACCACGGACGGTACCAAGGCGGCGTTCGACTCGCCCGCCGGCGAGCAGGCGCTGAAGTATCTCGTTGATGTCTACAGTGGGCCGAACGCCGTCGCCGACAACCTCGGCGCAGACTACCTCGACGCCCCCGCCGCGCAGCAGCCGATCCTCACCGGGGACGCGGCGATGGAGGTGCAGACACCGAACAACATCCAGCAGATGCTGCTGGCGAAGCCCGGACTGCAGCTGCGGCTGCTCCAGCCGCCGAAGTTCGCGAACGCGAGGAGCGGGGCGGCGCTCGGTGGTGCCGGACCCGGCCTGATGATCAATAAGGACAGCAAGGCGAAGAGCCTTGCCTGGAAGTTCATCTCGTACCTGATCTCCGCGAAGACCAGTGCCACGTACACCGAGGGTATCGGCGCGCTGCCGATGCGGGCGTCGGCGGCGAACACCGACTACGTCAAGACCAGCCCGGTACTCACCGCGTTCGTCCAGGCGGCCGGCGAGTTCCGGCCCAACCCGAACGTGCCCGGCTGGACCAGGATCCGCGACACCCTGGCCAAGCACCTCGACCAGGCCATGCACCGGCAGGTCGACCCGGCGACGGCGCTGAAGCAGGCCGCCTCCGAGGTCAACGCGATCCTCGCCGCCGGCAAGTAGCGGCCGGGGGAGGGCACCGCCATGGCTACCAGCACCGCGACGGTGCCCCGCCCCGCCGCGGCGCACCGGGAACAGCAACCCACCGTGCGCTACTCCCGACCGCGCCGCCGGTGGGTCGGTCTGGCCTTCGTGGCGCCCGCCGCGCTGTACCTGGTGGCCTTCCAGCTGCTGCCGGTGCTGTACGGACTGGCACTGAGCTTCACCGAGTACAGCCCACTCAGCCGCTCCGGGCCGCGCCCGGTCGGCCTGGCCAACTACACGCGGCTGCTGTCGAACGCCGATTTCGGCAAAGCGCTGCTGGTCACCGGCCGGTACGTCCTGCAGGTACTGCCGGCAACGGTCGTCATCGCCCTGCTGCTCGCCGTGTTGGCCAACCGCGGCTTCCGCGGCATCGGGCTGGCCCGGTCGGCGCTGTACGTGCCGCACATCGTGTCACTGACCGCGGTGAGCATGGTGTGGCTGTGGCTGTACTCGCAGCACGGGCTGGTCAACCAGGTATTCGACTCGGTCGGGCTGCCCGGTCAGGGCTGGCTGCTGGGGGAGGGGTCCGCGCTCAACGCGGTATCCGCGATGCGCGTGTGGAAGGCGTTGGGCAGCAATATGGTGCTGCTCCTGGCCGGCCTGCAGGTCATTCCCGCCGCCCGCTACGAAGCGGCTCGCGTCGACGGCGCCGGCCCGTGGCAGTGCTTCCGGCACATCACCCTGCCGGGCCTGCGGCCCATGCTGACCTACGTGGTGGCGATGGACATCATCTTCCTCGCCCAGGGCTTCGCGGAGATCTTCGTGCTCACCCGCGGTGGCCCGCTCGCCACCACGACCACGGTCAACTACCTGATCTGGACCGAGGCGTTCCAGTACAACCAGTTCGGTACCGCCTCGGCGATGGCGTTCGTCCTCTTCGCCTTCATCGTGGGCTTCTCGTTCCTGGCGATCCGCGGCCTGGCCGGGAGGCGGTCGTGAACCGCCGGACGGTCGTGAACCGCCGGTCGCCCGGCTCGGTCGTGGCGCTCGCCATCGCGACGCTCCTGGTCGTCTCGCCGTTCCTGTGGATGATCAGCCTCGCCTTCACGCCGGAGAAGGACGCCTTCGGCTCGGTCGGCCTCGTCCCGGCGCACCCCACGCTCGACAACTTCGTGACCGCGTTCGTCGACGCGCACCTGGGGCGGGCCCTGGTCAACTCGACGATCATCACGCTGGTCGCGGTGCTCACCAACTGCGTCGCGGCGGTGGCCGCCGGGTACGCGTTCGCCCTGCTGCCCTTCCCCGGCAGCCGGCCGCTGTTCTACCTGCTGATCTCCACCGCCGCGGTGCCGGTGTCCGTCACGCTCATCCCGCTGTTCCTGATGGCCAAGGGATTCCCGCTCGCGGGCGGCAACGACGTGCTGGGCGCGGGCGGCAGCGGCCTGCTCGACAGCCTCGGCGGGGTGGTCCTGCCGTATCTCGTGCTGCCGCTGAACGTCTTCCTGGCCCGGCAGTTCTTCAGTACCTCCGACATCAGTCTCGCGGAGGCCGCCCGGATCGACGGCGCGGGCGAATGGGTGATCTTCCGGCGGATCTACCTCCCGGTGGCCCGCCCGCTGGTGGCCGTCACCGCGATCTTCTCGTTCACGGCGGTGTGGGACGACTTCCTGTGGCCGCTGGTGGTCACGACCTCGCCGCAGGTGCAGACCGTGCAGCTCGCGATCGCCCGGTTTGAGTCCAGCGGCAACGTGCGGTACGGGCCGCTGATGGCCAGCGCTGTGCTGGTGACCCTACCGGTACTCGCCGTTTTCCTGTTCAACCAGCGCAGCTTCATCTCCGGCCTGACCGACGGGAGTGTCAAAGGGTGATCGGGGAACTCGCCGCCGACCTGGTCGTGATCGGCGGTGGCCTGGGCGGTGTCGCCGCCGCGTACACCGCGACGCGGCTCGGCCGCAGCGTCGTGCTCGCGAGCCGGTTCGACTGGCTGGGCGGCCAGCTCACCACGCAGGCCGTCCCGCCGGACGAGCATCAGTGGATCGAGACGGCCACAACCTCGCCGAGCTACCGCGACCTGCGTACCCGCATCCGCGAGCACTACCGGGGCAACTACCCGCTGACGGAGCACGCGCGGCGCTGGGCGGAGCTGAACCCGGGGCTGGGTACCGTGTCGCGGCTGTGCCACGAGCCGCGGGTCGCCGCCATCGTGATCGAGGAGCTGCTCTCCGCGTCGATCGCGTCGGGTCGGCTGACCGTACTGCGCGGGTACGAGCCGGCCGCCGTCTGCCGCGACCGGGACACCATCACGGCCGTGCGGGTTCACCGCGGCGGCACGGAGCTGACGCTCACCGCCCCGCTGGTCGCCGACGCCACGGAGCTCGGCGACCTGCTGCCGCTGGCGGACGTGCCGCACGTCATCGGCGCCGAAGGCGTGGCCGATACCGGCGAGCTGCACGCCCCCGCGACCGCCGACCCCCTCGATCAACAGGCCGTCACCTGGTGCTGCGCGCTGGAGCTGCGCCTCGGGGAGACACACACGATCGGCCGTCCGGCCCGCTACGCGCACTGGCGCGACACGGTCGACCCGCGCTGGCCGGGCTCGCAGCTGTCCTGGACCGACATCGTCCCCGACCTGCTCGCCCCCAGAACCCGGCCGATCTTCACCGGAGCGCCCTCCGACGCCGAGCACTCGGGCGACGACGACCTCTGGCACTACCGGCGGGCCCTCGCCCGGCGCAACCTCGACCGCTCGTTCCGCGGCGGCGAGATCACCCTGGTCAACTGGCCGCAGATCGACTACTGGGAGCTGCCGCTGTTGGGCGTGGATACCGACACCCACGCGCGGGCCCTCGACGGGGCCCGTTCGCAGACGCTGTCGCTGGTGCACTGGATGCAGACCGAGGCGCCGCGCCCCGACGGCGGGTACGGCTACCCGGAGCTGCGGCTGCGCGGCGACGTCACCGGTACCGCCGACGGTCTGGCGCAGGAGGTGTACGTCCGCGAGTCGCGGCGCATCCGCGCGCTGTTCACCGTCACCGAGGCGCACATCGGTCGGCAGATGCGCGGCGACATCGGTGCGGCGCGGTTCGCCGACACGGTGGGGATCGGGTACTACCGCATCGATCTGCACCCCAGCACGTCCGGACGCACCTACGTCGACATCGACTGCTTTCCGTTCCAGATCCCACTCGGTGCGCTCATCCCGCAGGGTGCGCGGAACCTGCTCGCGGCGAACAAGAACATCGGCACGACGCACATCACCAACGGCGCCTACCGGCTGCACCCGGTCGAGTGGTCGATCGGGGAGGCGGTCGGTGCGCTGGCCGCGTTCTGCGCTGATAACGGTGCCGAGCCGGCGGCGGTCCACGGCAAGCCCGCGCTGCTGGAGGACTTCCAGCGGCTGCTGACCGGCACGCTGGGCATCACGTTGAGCTGGCCGGAGGAGATCCGGGTTCCCGTGGCGTGCCACGACTCCATTCCCCTGGACGTTGCCTGATGAGACGCTACCGATCGCTGCACGACGGCTGGACGGTGCGAGCCGTTGAAACGTCCGATGCGGACTGTGATTCCACGGATGGTAGGTCCGTGCCCGCGGGCGTGGTCGGTGAGTCGGTGCCGGCGCGGGTGCCCGGCGTCGTGCACACGGATCTGCTCGCGGCGGGGCTCATCCCAGACCCCTACCTGGACCGCAACGAGGCCGCGCTCGGCTGGATCGGGCGCACCGCGTGGCGGTACGCGACCACATTCGCGTGGGCCGGCGACGGAAGCCGGCACGAGCTGGTGGGCGACGGCGGCCGGCACGAGCTGGTGTGCGACGGACTCGACACGCTCGCCACCGTCGAGCTGAACGGCACCCTGCTGGGCCGCACCGTCAATCAGCACCGCCCGCACCGCTTCGACGTCACCACGGTCCTGCGCGCGGGCGCCAACGAGCTGGTCATCATGTTCGACTCCGCGCTCGAGTACGCGGAACGGATTGCGGCGACGACGCCGCGCCCGCACACCAACGCGCACCCGTACAACGCGGTCCGCAAGATGGCGTGCAACTTTGGCTGGGACTGGGGACCGGACCTGGTCACGGCCGGGATCTGGCGTCCGATCGGTATCGCGTCGTGGCGCACCGCCCGCATCGCGTCCGTCCGGCCGCTCGTGACGGCGGCGACACCCGCGAGCGGCACCGTGACCTTCGAGGTGGAACTCGCGGGTACGGCCGCGGCGCTCACCGCGACGGCCCGTGTCGGGGACGTCACCGTGACCGTCGACGTGCCGACCGGGGCCGAACGGTTCTCCGCACCGGTCACCCTCGCGGCGCCCGCGCTGTGGTGGCCCCGCGGCTACGGCGACCAGCCGCTGTACGACGCCGAGGTCACGCTATCGGACCGCGGCGCCGATAGTGAACCGCTGGACCGCTGGACGGGCCGGATCGGTTTCCGGACGGTCGAACTCGACACCGGTGGCGGCGCGTTCATCGTCCGGGTCAACGGCCAGGACGTGTTCGTACGGGGCGCGAACTGGATCCCTGACGACGCGTTCCCGTCCAGAGTGGACTATGACCGGTACGCGTGGCGGCTCACCGACGCCAGT
>JAVHWE010000084.1:0-3123 GCA_032160285.1 Micromonosporaceae bacterium
CTCGCCGCGGTGGCGGGGGTACGGCTGCTCCTGCCGGTGCTGCGGCCCGACAACGATCTCGACTGGGCTCGGTACCCGGCCGACCTCGCGCCGGGACGGTACGGCCTGCTCGAACCGACCGGACCCCGGCTGGGTGTGGCCGCCGTCGCCCACGCGGACCTGGTCGTCGCGCCGGGTCTGGCCATGGCCGCCGACGGCGTACGGCTCGGGCGCGGCGGCGGTTCCTACGACCGCTCGCTGACCCGCGTCCCGGCATCCGCGCTGGTGCTGGTCGCGCTGTACGACGGCGAGGTGTTCGCCACGCTGCCGCACCAGCCCCATGATCAATTTGCGGACGCCGCCGCCACGCCGTCCGGCCTCCACCGGGCCGCCTCCACTGGACGAAAGCGCCCCGCATGACGCACCATTGGCAGTCGGATCCCTTGGCACTCGCACCAGGCGAGTGCCAGACCACGGAGGCTGCCGTGCCCACCTACCAGTACGCGTGCACCGCTTGCGACCATCGGCTCGAAGCCGTGCAGTCGTTCTCCGACGACGCCCTGACATGGTGCCCGGAATGCCAGGGCGCCCTCCGCAAGGTCTTCTCGGCCGTGGGCATCGTGTTCAAGGGGTCCGGTTTCTATCGCACCGACTCCCGTGCCGCCCCGAAAGCGGAGGCGACCGCGACGGCGGGTGCGGGCGGCTCCGACTCGACCGCGTCCGGTTCCGGGCAGGCCACGTCGGATTCGGCCGCCCCGTCGACGTCCGGCGGTGACTCCGGCTCGTCCGGCGCCGCGAACGGATCCACCTCGTCAAGTGGTTCGTCGTCAAAGTCGTCGGATTCATCGTCGTCGGGTTCATCGTCGTCGGGTTCATCGCCCAAGGGGTCCTCGTCCAAGGGGTCCTCAGGCGGCGGCGGGTCTGGCGGCTCCGCGCGCGGCTCCGGCCGCAAACCTGCCGGCGCGGGCACATCCGCGGCCTGACCAGTCGGTCACACCGACGCGGTTGGTCTCGAACCCGCGTACGCTACGCGGTTCGAGCGGAGGCCGGCCGATCCGGTCTGCGGTTCAGCCCCAGTGCGGCGGCCGCTCGGCGAGCAGGAAGTCGTCGTTTCGGCGGTCACGCTCAGCCCAGCCGGCGTCGGTGTCGTCGGTGGTCTGGTCCGGCAGGATCACCAGATCGTCGATGAATGCCACCTCGCGGATCTCGTCGGCGGACGCGGGCTCGAAATCCGGCTGATCGGCTACGTTGGCCACCCCGATAGCCTAGCGTGACGGCGCACGCGGTCAGCGACACCAACGGCGGACATTCCCGCGCGCGCGACGAACTGGCACGCCTCGGGACTACCGCCGCCGGTGCCGGCGCGCACACTGGGGGAGACCCGTCCGCCCAGCGAATGGAACCGCCGTGGGTATCGATGACCAGGCCACCCCCGCCGGCCTCGAACAGTTCGACAACGAGCCGCCGGCCCAGTCCGCGTTACCGGCGTGGGTCGACGAGTCGACCGTCGCCGTACCACTGGCGGAACTCTTCGGCGACGACGGCGACGAGTAACGGACGGGGGTTGGTACCGTCGGACGGGTGACCAGCCCGGGCGATGACCGACAGTGGCGACGGCCCGCCGACGGTGTGCCGTCGCTGGAGCGGCCCGCGCCGGCCCCGCCACCGCCGGTACCCGGGTACACCGGGCCGCCACCCACCGTGGCGCCGCCGCTCGGCTGGCGGCCGCCGCTGGTGATCCAGACTCCGCCGCCACGGGCGATGCCCGCGCAGGATATGGCCGCGATCGGCCTGGCCGAGCAGCAGGGGCGGACGATCACGTACGGCATCGCGATGGTCACCGGCGCGATCATGATCGTCCTGATGCTCATCCTGTGCGGCCGTGTCCTGCTGTGACCACCCCGGGTCCGTTGTAACGGGGTCGGCGGGGCACCTGTCCGGCGGCGGGTCAGAAGCCCTTCCACACGATGTGCGCCCCGGTGTCACCCGTCCGCACGATGTAGTAGACGCTGGCGGCGGCCAGGATGGCGAGAACGCCCGCGAACACCATCTGCAGGATCCACCCACCGGTGGGTGGCCCCTCAAACCCGGGTGGTCGACCCGGCACGGCGATGAGGAACACCAGTGTCGCCACGGCGAGGCCGAGCGTGGCCCACATGGCCGCGTCACCGAACTGCTTATGCTGCACGAGTTTCGTGAGCACTGCCTGCGAGGTGAGACTCTTCGCGATCAGTCGACTACGGAACGCGTTCCCGGACTGGTGTGCCGATACCGCCGCCACGGCGGCGGCGAGCGCCACTACCCCGACCGGCCAGCGCAGGCGGTATCGCAGTCGCGGAAAGAACGCGTACAGCAGTGCCCCTCCCGCCAGCAACGGCACGAACACAACCGCAGCGTGCACCAACAGTGGATGGGCGGGTATACCCGCAATTTCCTCGAACACGGTCGCCTCCTGTCGATCACGCTACGGGTATGATCGCGGTCGCGCACCCCCTTGGGGATGATCACATTCGCCCGCCGGGGGTAGCTCCGAGCGTCGCGCGCGAGCGCCGCCGACGCGCCTCGGGAGGCAGTGATGATCACAAATATGGCGCGATCGGACCCCCACCCGCGACACCGATGTGGTCCAACCGGAGAGCTTCGGCTTGAGCCGGGGCAAACCGCGTGTTCTCATGGATGAATGTCAGGCGAGGAAATGCTCCGGTCGTACGGTCTGCGGGTCACTCGACCGCGCCTCGCCGTGCTCGACGTGCTCGATACCCACGACGGTCACCTTGACGTGGAACAGATCACGGCGAAGGTCCGTGGCCGCCTCGACTCGGTATCCATCCAGGCCGTATATGACGTGCTGGGAGCCCTGTCACGGGCCGGTCTCGCCCGCCGCATCGAGCCAGCCGGCAGTCCCGCCAAGTTCGAACGTCGGGTCGGGGACAACCACCACCACGTCGTCTGCCGGGGCTGCGGCGAGATCGCGGACGTCGACTGCGCGGTCGGCGAGGCGCCCTGCCTCGATCCGTCGCAATCCCACGGTTATGAGCTCGATGAGGCGGAAGTCACATTCTGGGGTCTATGCCCCGACTGTCAAGATCGTCGTACCGACGACGACTAGTCGTACGGGCGACGACTAACCGCCCTGGAAGCCGA
>JAVHWE010000175.1:0-4488 GCA_032160285.1 Micromonosporaceae bacterium
CCTCGTCGAGCACGATCCAGAGATCGAGCGGGTCGTCCTGGGTGAGTAACGACTGTCTGTTCATCCGGACACGGACCCGCTTTTCAGTTTCCTCGGCGCTGATATCGGGCCGACCGGAAATGATCAAGGCGCGGGCGTACTCCTCGGTCTGCAGCAGACCGGGCACGACGAGGGCCTCATATGCGCGGATCGAATCCGCGGCCGATTCCAGCCCCACATATGCGCCGGTCAGGACCGTACCGTAGAACTGCCACCAGCCCTTCTGCCGAGCCTCCCGGGCAAACCGCAGCAGCAGCTCGGCCTCTTCGGCCGGCACCCCGTAGACGGCAGCCATGTCACGCACGTCCCGCGGGGTGACCCCGGTCTGGCCGGTCTCGATCCGGGAAATCTTGGACGCCGAGCATTCGAGGCGCATCGCGACCTGGTCGATGGTCACTCCGGCGGCTTCGCGTAGGCGACGCAACTGCATGCCTACCTGCCTGCGGCGCAGCGTCGGACTACCGCGACGGCTGCTCACTGTCCACCTCCGCGGGCAGCACTAATGATCATCAGCTCGATCGACCCAGTCTGCCTGGTCCGTGCGGGGTAGATCAAGCGGCTTACTCGCTCCCCGCATCACGGCTACCCCATTACCCCGCGGTCAAAGGCCGGGCGATTACCCTCAAGCCACCCGCGGGGCGGAATCTCCGCCGTGCAACTTGCATTGATCACTGTTCTCGTGCAACCTGGGGATACGGCATCGGTCACTGACTGTTCACTATGTGTATTGGTCGCCGACGGTACCGACATCGGTATCTCGCGGTCCACATGGGACATCTCAGTGACTGTCAGCCCAACAACGAGCGGGACCGCCGCCGGAAGCGGGCACCCGGTAATCCCGAGGTGTCCGGCGGCTTTCGTCCCCACGCGATGACGTGACCGGGGACGCGTCGGCTGCGCGCCGAGCATGACCAACGCCGGTCGTGAGCACGCTGGCCGTCCGTCCGCCGACCTACGGAAACGACAGGAGTCCGCGTGCAACCCAGGGCCGGTGACGTGCTGCGCGTAACGCGGGCAGCAAGCGTGCAGTTCCTCGAACCAATCCTCTTTCGGGTGATCCGCATTCACGACTGGCAGACCTACGACGGCTGGATATGGCTCGACGGCTATCAGCTCAACACGGTCGGCGACGCAGTCGAACGGCGGTCCATCTTCGTCCAACTCGGGGGCCTGCAGATGGCGAACGTCGCACCGGGCGTACGGCAACGGGCAGCGGTCGGCTAACCGCGCGTGGGCGCCCGGCTCGTCGGCCATTACCCCATCCCCCCAGAATCCGGCCGAGCGGCCGCGAATTCCGCGCGTCCGGTCAAACCCTCCGCGACGGCGGACGACTCGCAGGCGCCGGTACCTCGGCGTACGCTCGCCGGCATGGCTGCACGGGGCTGGGCTCACTCGACGTCGACCGCGATCGGCATCGCCGCAGCGGCCGGTGCGGCGCAACTCGGCCTCGCGTACGGCCTTGGTGTCATCTCCTGGCAGCCGGTGACCGACGCGGCCGGCGACGCCCTGTGGCTGCGCAATCTGACCTGGGCGCTGTGGATCGCGGCCACCTCGACGGCGCTCGGGGCAATCTACGCCAACGGCAACGGCGGGCTGCTCACCCGCGCCCGGGCGACCACGGCGACGGGCACCACGCCGGCCGCTCCCGGCCCAACCGCCTCCGGGCGTACCCGGGACGGCCGGGCGGCGTTCGGTGACACCGGCCTGGCCTGGCGGCTGACGATCGTGCTCGCCGCGGCGGTCGGTGCGGTGATCACCGTACCGCTGATCATGCTGCCGGCCCGGGGCGCGCGCCGGGTCGACAACTTCCAACCGCAGGTGACCGCCGGCGCCTACGTGGTGGTCGGGATCATCGCCGGCCTGATCATCGCGTTCGCGGCGGTGAGTTCCCGGGTGATCGCCAGCAACCTCCTGGTCTCGGCCGCCTGGGTATGGGGCCTGGCCGCGGTATCGGCCGTCGACGCGCTCCGCGCCAACCAGACCGCCGGTACCGCACAGCTCGGCGCGTGGCAGTTCACCGTCGGCGGCCTGTTCAGCGACGCCTCGTACTTGCCGGGCGCGCTGCTGATGCTCGGTGGTGCGCTGCTGTCGGGCGTGTTCGCGGCGATGCCGGCCGACCGGCGCGGCGACAGTCGGCTGGGCATCGCGGTCTCGGGCGCCGCCGGCCCCCTGCTGATCGCCGCCGCCTACCTGCTCGCCGTACCCCGCTCGACCGGTCGAACGGATCAACTTTCCCCGGACCTTTTCGCACCGTACGCGGTGCTCGCCGGCCTGGCCGGGTCCGCTCTCGTGGCGGCGCTCGGTCCGTTGCGACCGCGCCGCGCCATACCCGTCGCCGCCGCCCCGTCCGCCGGCTTCTCCGGTTCGGTCGCGTCGGTACGGCCGGACACCCGCGACGAGGCCCCGTGGTTGCCCACCAGCGACAAGCCACCCTGGTCACCACCGGGTGACAAGGCCTTACGGTCACCACCGGGTGACAAGGCCTTACGGTCACCACCGGGTGACAAGGCCTTACGGTCACCACCCGGTGACAAGGCCTTACGGTCACCCCCAGGCGACGAGGCCCTACGGTCACCGCGGGGTGACGCTGACCGGTGGTCGCCGGCTCGCGAGGATGATCGACCCTCGGCCCGCCGCGACGGCAGCGGGATGAACATGATCACCCCCACCGGCGCGACGCGAACCGCCGACGATGACGCGGGCATCGCACCGCTGGACGGTGCAGACGACACGCCGCTGTTCGGGACGCAGCCCAGTACCGAACCGTTGTGGCCGGATCGGCGGAGAGCCCGCAAAGGTGCCTCCGGCCCCGGCCGTGGGCGCTAACCCAGGGACATGCAACACCGGGGGCGGGCCGCGATCAGCCCAGCGGCCAGGTGTGCACAGGCTCGTTGTCGTGCAGGAACGCACTGTACCGGCGGAGCATTTCGCGTAGCGCGGACAGCCGGTCGAGCCCGCGGTCACGCTCCAGTGCCCGTACCGTCTCGGTCTGCCAGACCGCCCCGTTGCGGCGACCCACGCACCGGGCCTCGATCACTCCCAGCAGACGGTCCCGCGTCGCCGGGTCCACGCCGAACCGGTCCAGCCCGTCATACGCCTTCGGCAGCAGCTTCTCCAGAACCAGATCGGTGACCCGCATCTCGCCGAGGCGGGGCCACCACACGGTCGCGGCGATGCCGTCGCGCGCCGCCGTGTGGAAGTTCTGCTCCGCCGCCTGGAACGTCAGTTGGGTCCACACCGGACGGTCGGCCTCAGCCAGCTCGCGGACCAGGCCGAAGTAGAACGCCGCGTTGGCGAGCATGTCCACCACGGTGGGGCCGGCCGGCAGTACGCGGTTCTCCACCCGCAGGTGCGGGCGGCCGTTCATCACGTCGTAGACCGGCCGGTTCCACCGGTACACGGTGCCGTTGTGCAGGCGCAGCTCGCCGAGGTGCGGAACGCCACCGGTGTGCAGGACCTCGACCGGGTCCTCGTCCTCGGTGATGGCCAGCAGCGGCGGAAAGTACCGCACGTTCTCCTCGAACAGGTCGAAGATGGAGGTGATCCACCGCTCACCGAACCACACCCGGGGGCGTACCCCCTGGGCCTTGAGCTCATCGGAACGCGTATCGGTGGCCTGCTCGAACAGGGCGATCCGGGTCTCCGACCACAGCTGTCTGCCGAACAGGTACGGGGAGTTGGCGCCGACCGCCACCTGGATACCGGCGATGGCCTGGGAGGCGTTCCAGTATGAGGCGAAGTCGTCGGGTGCGACCTGGAGGTGGAACTGCACACTGGTGCAGGCGGCCTCGGGCGCGATGGAGTCGGTGAACGCCTGTAGCCGCTCGACACCGCGGATGTCGAGCTTCATGTCCTCGCCACGGGCGCTGATGATCTGCTCGTTGAGCACCCGGTACCGCGGGTTGGCCGACAGGTTGTCGAGCACCGTGTGCGCCTGGGTCAAAGTCGGCAGGGTACCGATCAGCACGAGTCGCGCGTCATGTTTGTGCGCCCGCTCGTCGGCGTGCGCGAGACTGGCGCTGACGTCCCGCTCGTACTCGTCGAAGCCGTGCCCGGCGATCAGCCGTGGCCGTACGTTGATTTCAAGGTTGAACTGGCCCAACTCGGTCTGGAAGGACGGGTCGGCGAGGTCGGCGATGATCTCCGCGTTGCGCATCGCCGGCTGTCCGTCGTCGTCGATCAGGTTGAGCTCGATCTCCAACCCGGTGGTCGGGCGGTCCGCGTCGAACCGGAAGTCGTTGAGCATCAACGCGAAGACGTCGAGACATCGTCGGACTTTTTCCCGGTAACGCGCTCGATCTTCGCGGCTGAACGTAGCCTGCGTAACGTCCTTGCCCATCGACGGCGCCACCCCTGCCCGAATCCTCGTGAGCCTCCACCGTAAGAGCGGTGCGGCGGTCCCGCCAGAGCCGGAACAGACAATGGTTTGAGCAGAGGGTGAGGGCGACG
>JAVHWE010000186.1:0-15615 GCA_032160285.1 Micromonosporaceae bacterium
GCCTGGAACTCCCAGGTCTTGGCCCATTTCCGGTAGTACGCCAGGTGGGAGGCGAGCGTTCGCACCAGCGGACCCCGGCTGCCCTCGGGCCGCAGTGCGGCGTCGACCGGCCAGGCCACCTGACCACAGATCCCGATCATCCGGCTGGCCAGCGTGGCGGCCGCCCGCAGCGCGGATTCCTGCGCGGTCGGGCCGTCGACGCCCGTCGCACGGTCCGCGTCATCGACGCCACCCGCGCGGTTGCCCCCACCGACGTCCGTCGCCGGGTCGCCGCCGCAGGACACCGGCTCGGCGACGAAGACCACGTCGACGTCGCTGACGTAGTTGAGTTCCCGGCCGCCGCACTTGCCCATCGCGACGACCGACAGCCGGCACGCCGCCGCCTGCTCGGGGTGTTCGGCGGCGGCGATCGCCAGGGCGGCTTCGAGGGTACCGTCGGCCAGCGCCGACAGCGCCGACATGGTGTGTTCCAGGTCGGCGCCGCCGGTCAGGTCGTCGGCGACGATCCGGATCAGGCTCCGCCGGTACGCCCGGCGCAGCGCGATCGGGTCGCTCGCCTTGTCGAGTACCGGACCGGCGGGGTCGTATGGTTCGGCGAGCACCCGCCACTCGCCAGGGTTGGCCACCAGGTAGTCGCCGAGCGTCGCCGAGGCGCCGAGCACGGCGATCACCCGGGCCCGTACCGTCGGATCGGACATCACCGTATCGAGCAGCGCGCCCGTGGCAGGTGTCCGGCGTTCCGCCTCCACCGCGCGTTGGAGCTGCAACAGCGCGAGGTCGGGATCGGCGGCGGCGGCGAGCCCGTCGAGCAGGGGCTCGATCGCGTCCTCGGGCGACTGCTGGCCGGTACCGTCCCAGATCCGCAGGCCGCCGGGGCCGAGCAGGTCCCGGGCCCGGCTGGCGTCGACAAAGCCGGACCGGGCCAGCCGGGCCGCGAGGCTGACCGGCCGCGTCATGACCGGGCCATCGGAACCCGCGCCGACGTCCGGTCGCCGACCGGTCGGCGCGACGATGATCTCCCCGTCACGGCGGGCTCCTCAGTGGCCCAGCAGCGGCAGGTGCCGCCGATCCGGCGCGACCGGCCCGGACAGCGCCAGCGCGGCGAAGCGCTGCGCGAACGGCCGCCACACGTCCTCCACGTCGGGCATCACCGCGTCGCACGCCTCCAGCAGGTCGATCGGGTCCTGTCCCAGCTCGGCGAGCACGTCGAGGTTGCCGGACACCCACTCCGCGATCATCTCGATGTCGCTCTCGATGTGGAACTGGAGGCCCCAGGCCGCGTCGCCGAGGCGGTACGCCTGGTGCTGATGGTGCGTGGACACGGCCAGCAGGACCGCGCCGGCCGGCAGTTCCGTGATCTCGTCACGGTGCCATTGCAGCACGTCCGGGGCGAACGGTACGGCCGCGAACACGGGATCGTAGTCGGCGATGTCGCGGCGGGCCACCAGCCGGGCCCCGATCTCCGGGCCGGCCGGGCTGGGCTCGACCATGCCGTTGTGGGCGGTCGCAAGCAGTTGCCCACCCAGGCAGACCGCCAGTGTCGGCAGCCGTTCGCGCACCGCCTTGCGCAGCAGCCGCTCCAGGGCGGGGAACCAGGCCGCGTCGGGGGCGCCGTCCGGGCCCGGGTACGCGTTCTGCTCCCCGCCGAGCACAACCATCGCCGCGTACCCGTCGAGCCGGTCGGGCAGCGTTTCGTCCGCGTGCGGCCGGAGCACGGCCAGTTCCAGGCCGCCGTCGACCAGCCAGTCGCCGAGCCGGCACACGTCATCGCTCGGATCGTTCTCCACCTCCAGACACCGGCGGCCGCGCGGCGCCGGCAACGACGCCACCGACCCGCCGGCCGCACCCGGTCGGTCGGAGAACTCGCTTTCGCCACTCACGCAACGAGGCTATCCGGTGCCGCCCGCCGCTCTCCCCACCCGATCCGGCCGGGCTGGTCGCGCCGGGTGCACAGACGTTCAGTGCACACAGAACTCGTTGCCCTCCGGGTCGAGCATCACCACAAAAAATCCGCCGTACTCCTCGCGCTCGCCCTGCCGGGTGGCGCCGAGCCCCTCCAGGCGGGTGACCTCAGCCCGGACCCGCTCCCGGCGCTCGTCGATCGGGGTGGCCCGGCCGCCGCCCGCGTCGAGGTCGAGGTGCACGCGATTCTTCACCGTCTTCGGCTCCGGGACCCGCTGCAGGAACACCCGTGGGCCCGCACCGTCCGGGTCGACGACGGCGCTGGCCGAATTCCACTCCGACTCCGGAACGTCGTTGGCGCGCAGGAAGTCCTCCCAGGTCGCGAAGCCGTCCGGGGGGTCCTGGATCTTGTACCGGAGGGCCGACGCCCAGAACTCCGCCAGCGTCGCCGGGTCGGCGCAGTCGATCACCACTTGGATACCGGTCGCCATCACGTCCTCCTCCTTGTGTGTGCACCCATCCTGGCCCAGGGGTACGACATGCGACGGTCGGGAAAGGGCGGACAGGATCCTCGCCCGTGGCCATCGAATGGTCAGAGCACGTCGACGTAGGTAGGTCTCGACGCGCATCACTGACGGGTACCGGCGACTGCGGCCATGTAGTAACATTGCTACAAGACTAAAGGGGTGGTGGACGTGGCAATTACCACGCTGTCGAGTCGTGACTTCAACCAAGATACGGGTCGTGCCAAGATCGCGGCGCGCAATGGGCCGGTCTTCATCACTGATCGCGGCACCCCAGCGCATGTGCTGTTGACCTTCGAGGACTACCAACGGCTGACTGGAGCCCAGGACAACATCATCGACTTGCTGGGCCTTCCCCCGGGTGTGGAGGACGCCGAGTTGGAGATACCACGCGCGCGGGATCTCGCCCGACCAGCGGACCTGCGCTGATGTTCCTGCTCGATACGAACGTCGTGTCCGAGCTTCGCAAGGCCAGGGCCGGCCGGGCCGACAAGAACGTCGTTGCTTGGGCAGCTGGCGCGTCGGCCGCCAGCATGTTCGTGTCGGTGATCACTCTTCAGGAGCTAGAGATCGGCGTCCTCCTTGCCGAACGGCGTGACCCGCCCCAGGGTGCGGTCCTGCGCCGGTGGCTGGAGGAGCAGGTGCTGCCGGCGTTCGGGGAGCGCATGCTCCCAGTCGATACAGCAGTTGCCCGGCGCAGCGCCGTGCTGCACGTTCCGGATCCGCGGCCGATCCGGGACTCGCTCATCGCCGCGACAGCCCTCGTCCACGGATTGTCGGTCGTGACTCGCAACGTGGCTGACTTCGCGCCCATAGGGGTCGAGGTCATCGACCCCTGGCAGGCGGCCGACGACCCCACCTGACCGCGATTGCCGAGCGGTTCTTGGGTTCGCCAAAGTTGCTCTCCGGGAGTGCTGCAGGAACACCCGTGGGCGGCACCCTCGGCGTCGACGACGGCGCTGGCCGATTTTCCCCAGGCAACTCCCACACCACCGGTCGATGACGAAACCGATGCCGCCACATCATCAGCACCCGGTCGGCGTCATCGAGGACGACCACGATCGCCGCCTTCGGCCCCCGCAGCACGTACTGCTCGAACACACCCCATCGGGTAACTCGATCTCGGTGATGCTCCAGCGCGCTCGACGGATGGTTATCGACCTGGCACCGGCCCTCGCGGTCGCAATCGTCGCCTCGTCGGGCCGTCGGGAGATCACAGGGTGGTCAGGTAGCGCTGCCGCTCGTACGGCGTGACGACCCGGCGGTACTCCTCCCATTCGGTGCGCTTGTTTTTCAGGAAAAAGTCGAAGACGTGCTCACCGAGGATCTCGGCGATCAGCTCGGAGTTGGCCATGATGTCGATCGCCTCGGACAGGTTCTCCGGCAGCGACTGGTACCCGGCCGCCCGGCGCTCGGCGTGCGAGAGCGCCCATACGTCGTCCTCGGCGCCGGGCGGCAGCTCGTAGCCTTCCTCGATGCCCTTCAGGCCGGCGCCGAGCAGCACCGCGTACGCGAGGTAGGGGTTGCACGCGGAGTCGAGTGAGCGCACCTCGACGCGGGCCGAGTTGGGCTTGCGGTACGCCGGCAGCCGGACCAGCGCGGACCGGTTGAGGTGACCCCAGCACACGTACGCCGGGGACTCGGTGATCCGGTCGGGTAGGGCCTGCGGGAACAGTCGCTTGTAGGAGTTGACCCACTGGTTGGTGATCGCCGTGTATTCGCGGGCGTGGGTGAGCAGTCCGGCGATGAACGCCCGCCCGACCTTGGACAGGTTCATCGGATCACCGGCGTCGTGGAAGGCGTTGCGTTCGCCCTCGAACAGCGACAGGTGGGTGTGCATCCCGCTGCCCGGCTGGTCGCCGAACGGCTTGGGCATGAAGGTCGCGTACACCCCGTGCGAGATGGCGACCTCTTTGATCACATGGCGGAAGGTCATGATGTTGTCGGCGGTGGCGAGGGCGTCGGCGTAGCGCAGGTCGATCTCCTGCTGACCGGGCGCGACCTCGTGGTGGCTGAACTCGACGGAGATGCCGATCCGCTCCAGCGACAGCACCGCGTTGCGGCGGAAGTCACGGGCCACCGCGTGCGTGGTGTTGTCGAAGTACCCGCCGGCGTCGACCGGCCGCGGCACACCGCCGTCCACCGGCAGGTTCTCCATCAGGAAGAACTCGATCTCCGGGTGGGTGTAGAAGGTGAAGCCCTTTTCGGCCGCCCGCGACAGCGCCCGGCGCAGGACGTGGCGGGGGTCGGCCCAGGACGGCGAGCCGTCGGGCAGCAGGATGTCGCAGAACATCCGGGCGCTCTCGCCGCTGCTGCCGCCCTCGAACGGGAACACCTGGAACGTCGTCGGATCGGGCATCGCCACCATGTCCGACTCGTAGACCCGGGCGAAGCCCTCGATCGCGGAACCGTCGAAGCCGATGCCCTCCTCGAACGCCGATTCGAGCTCGGCGGGCGCGACGGAGACGCTTTTGAGGGTACCGAGCACGTCCGTGAACCACAGCCGCACGAACCGGATGTCGCGCTCCTCCAGGGTACGGAGGACGAACTCCTGCTGACGCTCCACGCTGTTCCCCTGATGAGTCGGCGACCCCGGTGGGTCGGCGCAATCGGACGAAGTCTTGCGCGACGGTGTTACCCGAACGTTACGGCCCACCACCGTGCGGCGTTCCCTCAGGGTACGAACCCGGGGCCCGCCGGTGAGCAACGTCCCCTCTTCCGCGCTATCCGTTGGTGGGGGGATCGCCCGTGCAAAAGAATGGGTGGCATGCCGCAGCTTCGCATCGCCCTCGCCCAGACCGATCCGACGGTGGGTGACTTCGCCGGGAACGCCGCCATGGCCCGGGACCGGGTCGGCCGGGCAGCGGCGGCCGGTGCCCACATGGTCGCGTTTCCCGAGATGTTCCTCACCGGGTACCCGGTGGAGGATCTGGTGTTCCGGGAGTCGTTCCGGTCCGCGTCCGTCCGGACGCTGCGCCGGCTGGCCGGCGACCTCGCGGCCGACGGGCTGGGCGAGGTCGCGGTGGTGATCGGGTACGTCGACGCGGACGGCCCGCCGCGACTGGGTGCCGATACCGCGACCGGCACCGGGCCACGCGACGCGCTCGCGCTGCTGTACGGCGGCGAGGTGGTCACCACGTACTTCAAGCACCACCTGCCCAACTACGGCGTGTTCGACGAGAACCGGTACTTCGTCGCGGGCGACGTGCTGCGCATCGTCCGGATCGGCGGCATCGACATGGCGCTGACGGTGTGTGAGGACATCTGGCAGCCGGGTGGTCCGTTCGCCGTCGCCGGCCGGGCCGGTGTCGGACTTGTCGTCAACATCAACGCCTCCCCGTACGAGCTGAACAAGGACGACGTGCGGCTGCCCCTGGTGCGGCGGCGGGCGGCCGAGGCCGGGGCGACCGTCGCGTACGTCAACATGGTCGGTGGCCAGGACGATCTGGTCTTCGACGGCGACTCGATGGTGGTCGCCGCCGACGGGACGCTGCTGGCCCGCGCCCCGCAGTTCGACGAGTACCTGCTCGTGGTCGACCTCGACCTGCCCGCCGCGGACCGTGACGCCACCGGCGACTTCGGCGAGATGCGCGTCGAGCGGCTGACCCTGCCCGGACCGCTGCCGGCAACGCCCGCCACGGCCGCGCCACCCCCACCGGTCGCGGCCCGCGTCGCCGACGAGGCCGAGGTCTGGCACGCGGTGGTACTGGGCCTGCGTGACTACGTCCGCAAGAACGGGTTCCGCTCGGTCGTCGTGGCCGTGTCCGGCGGGATCGACTCGGCGGTGGTCGCCGCCATCGCGTGCGACGCGATCGGCGCGGAGAACGTCGTCGGTGTGTCCCTACCCAGCGACCACTCCTCGGAGCACTCCCGGGCCGACGCCGTCGACCTGGCCAAGCGCACCGGCCTGGACTACCGGGCACAGCCGATCCAGCCGATGGTCGACAGCTTCCTGGCGAACATGTCGCTGTCCGGGGTGGCGGTGGAGAACCTCCAGGCGCGGGTACGCGGGGTGATCCTGATGGCGCTGTCCAACGCCGAAGGCCACCTCGTGCTCACCACCGGCAACAAGAGCGAGCTGGCGGTGGGGTACTCGACGCTCTACGGCGACTCGGTCGGCGGCTTCAACCCGATCAAGGATGTTCTCAAGACGCTGGTGTGGCGGTTGGCGCAATGGCGTAACGCCGAGGCGGTCCGGCGCGGTGAGGTACCGCCGATACCGGAGAACTCGATCACCAAGCCGCCGAGCGCGGAGCTGCGGCCGGGCCAGCTCGACACCGACTCGCTGCCCGACTACGCGGTACTGGACGCGGTGCTCGCCGACTACGTCGACGCCGACCTGGGCCGCGACGGGCTGATCGCGGCCGGCCACGATCCGGCCCTGGTCGACCGGGTCCTGCGAATGGTGGACCTGGCCGAATACAAGCGCCGCCAGTCCGCACCCGGCCCGAAGGTGACGGTCAAGGCGTTCGGCCGGGACCGCCGCCTGCCGCTGACCAACCGCTTCCGCGAGGGGAGCTGACCGCCGCTTCGTCACGATGTGCTGTGAGATTGTGCATTGAACGTTGCTGCCCGGATGGGCGGCGGTGGGACGATCGACGGGATAGCCCAGGGACCCGACAGCGGGCCTTGAGGAGTGAGGAGTCGAGATGTCCCAGACTGAGGTCGCATCCCTGTACGGCGGTAGCGCCACCCGGCGGGTACGGACCCGGGACCTGCTCGCCGCCAAGGAGCGCGGCGAGAAGTGGGCGATGCTCACCAGCTACGACCAGTACACGGCGTCGATTTTCGACCAGGCCGGAATACCGGTGCTACTGGTGGGAGATTCCGCCGCAAACAACGTGTACGGCTACGAAACGACCCTCCAGGTCAGCGTCGACGAGATGCTGCCCCTGGTCAGGGCCGTGGTACGGGCCACCAAGCGCCCCCTCGTCGTCGGCGACCTGCCGTTCGGGTCGTATGAGGAGGGTCCCGGCGCGGCGCTGCGCACCGCGGTGCGGTACATGAAGGAGGGCGGCTGCCACGCGGTGAAGCTCGAGGGCGGTCGGCGGGTGGCGCCGCAGATCGCCGCGCTGACGGAGGCCGGCATCCCGGTGATGGCGCACATCGGCTTCACCCCGCAGAGCGAGCACACCCTCGGCGGGTACCGGGTGCAGGGTCGCGGGGACGCCGCCGAGGACGTGCTGGCCGACGCGCACGCGGTCGCCGCGGCCGGGGCGTTCGCGGTGGTCCTCGAGATGGTGCCCGGTGACGTGGCCAAGCGGGTGACCCACGACCTGATCATCCCGACCGTGGGCATCGGCGCGGGCCCCGACACCGACGCCCAGGTACTGGTCTGGCAGGACATGGCGGGCCTGCGCACCGGCAACGCGCCACGGTTCGTCAAGCGGTACGCGGACGTCGCCGGCGTCCTGACCGACGCCACCCGGCGGTTCGCCGACGAGGTTCGCGGCGGGACCTTCCCGGCCGGCGAGCACACCTTCAACTGACCGGGACGCCTCACACGTCGGTGACGCGGATCCCGGCGTGCGCTTTGTACCGGCGGTTCATCGCGATCAGGTTGGCGGTCAGCCCCTCGACCTGCGCGGCGTTGCGCAGCCGCCCGGCGTGGATGCCGCGCATGCCGTCGATACGGGTGGCGAGCGCCTGTACGACGGCGACGGCGGCGGGATCGTCGCCCAGCACGAGGATGTCGAGGTCGATCGAGGCGACCTCGGGGTCGGCCAGCAGGACGGCGCTGACGTGGTGGAATGCCGCGCACACCCGCGAGTCGGGCAGCAGTGCGGCGGCCTGCTGTGCGGCGCTGCCCTCGCTGACCGGCAACACGAACGGCCCCTGGGCGTCGAAGCCGAGCGGGTTGGCGCAGTCCACGACGATCTTCCCAACGAGCCGGCCGGCCAGATCGGCGATCAGCTCGGCGTGCCCGTCCCACGGCACCGCGAGAATCACCACGTCGGCGTCGCAGGCGTGCGCATTGTCACCTCCGGTGACGAGCCGGCCGCTGCTGTCGGCGGACGGGCCGGAGCCGTTGGCGGCGGTTGGTAGGCCGGGCAGCGCGGCGACCTCAGCCGCGGCGGACGCACCCCGGTCCGCCGACCGGGACCCGAGCTGTACCCGCTGGCCGGCCCGCGCCAGCCGGTAGGCGAGGCCCCGACCCTGCGGACCGGTACCGCCCAGGATGCCGACGCTCAGACCGGACACGTCGGGCAGGGTCCCGGGGCTCAGGCGCTCGTTCATGGTCAATAGTGTGACATCGCCGATCGCCGACCCGCCGGCGGGGGTTCGGCCGGGCGAACGGTCGGCGTGGCACCGGTCAGTCGTTCGGTACGGCCCGTAGGCGCGGGTACTTCTTCGGCGGTGGGGGCGGCTTGGGCGGCTCGTCGTCGAAGTCCTCGGCGTCGAGCTCGTCGTCCTTGTCATTGAGATCGTCGAGATCCTCCTCGACGAACTCGTCGTCGAAATCGTCATCGGACGGTTCGGGCGCGGAGTCGGGGATGATGCAGAACAGGTGGCCGGTCGGTGCCTTCATCACCCACCAGCTCTCCTCGCGCTTGACCTTCTGGGCGCCGAGGGCCTCCAACCGACGCGCTTCCTTGTCCACATTGGGCGCGTAAAGATCGAGATGGTACCGACTGGGCCCCTTGATCCGCTGCACCTCCATGTGCATGTCGCCGGCCGCGGCGGGCAGTTCGATGAACGGGTCCTTGGGGTCGCCGGAGTGGCGGGCCGGCGCGCCGAGCGCCTGCGACCAGAACCGCACGCCCTTGCGGAACCCGTTGGCCTCAACGTCGATCAGCAGCGTGTACCGCCGTCGCGTCATGCCGCGCCTCCTCCAGTCGCCACCACCGGCGCCTACCCGCTCAGGCTAGCCGGAACAGGATCTTCCGCCGATCCGGATCCGCTTCCACCAGCCGGGCGCGGATTCGCGTACCGGCCCGCAGATCGTCGCCCTCGCAGCGCCCCCGCACCGGTGGATCGGTAACCGCCACGACGCCGGGGTGGGTGTCCAGGACCACGGCGTCGAACACCTCGCCGATCCGGTCGGCCAGCAGGACGGCCTCGACCAGGTCGACCGCCGCCCGCTCGGCCGCGTTGGACACCTGATCGGTACGCCGCATGACCTCCGGCAGCTTCCCCAACGCCTGCCGCGCCCAGCCGGGCACCTCCGCGCCGGCGGTAAGAGCCAGGCAGACCTCACTCGCGTACCGGTCGCCCAGGCGCCGCAGCGGCGCGGTGACGTGCGCGTACGGTGCGGCGACCGCCCCGTGGCCCGGGTCGGCCGGTAGCTCGCCGTCGAAGGCGGTGTACCCGGCGCCGCGCAGCAGCTCGGCCGCTTCGTCCACGAACGCGGCGAACCCGGGCAGGCCAGGATCGAGCGACGCGATCACCGCGCCGACCGTCGCACCGTCGGCCCAGCGGATGCCGAGTGCCGGGGCGGCCGCCGTCAGGCGCGCGATGGCGGCCGGCTGCGGCGCCGGCATGGTCCGCAGCAGTCCTATCCGCCCGTCCAGCATGGTCTTCGCCGCACAGACCCCGGTCAGCAGGGAGATCTGCGCGTTGTACTCCTCGACCGGCAGGTGCGGCCGCAGGGTCAGCCGCCACCCGGCACCCGCCGGTTCGACCTCCTGCTCCGGTATCGGCAGGTTGATCGCCCCCCGGGCGAGGCCGCGCGCGAGGAGCAGCTTGCCGATCTCGGGGAGCAGGGCGACCGGTTCGGCCGCCCGACCGGCGTCCACATCGGCCTGCACATGTTCGTAGTCGAGCTTGGCCCGGCTGCGGACCAGTGCCCGTTCGACCGTCACCGCCACGGTGTCCCCGTCCGGGTTGAGGTCGATCGTCCACACCACGGCCGGCCGGTCCTGCTCGGGCAGCAGGCTCGCGGCGTCCTCGCTGAGCACGACCGGGTGCAGCGGTACCTTGCCGTCCGGCAGGTATACCGTCTGCCCCCGCTGCCAGGTCTCGATGTCCAGCGCCGATCCCGGGCGTACCCACGACGCGACGTCCGCGATGGCGTAGTGCACCCGGTACCCGCCGCCGGGCCGTCGGAGCAGGCACATCGCCTGGTCCAGATCACGGGAGCCGGGCGGGTCGATCGTGACGAACACGATGTCGGTCCGGTCGGCCGCCGGCCGGGGTGGGTCGGCGGCGGCCACCTCGGCGTCCCGTTCGGCCGCCGCCGGGTACCCGTCGGGCAGGTTCAGCTCGCGGCGGAGCTCGCTGAAGTCGATGTGGGGCGCACGTACCCGTCGAAGAACCACACGGTATGTCCTACCACTCTCCGGGTCCGCCGCCCCACCCCGTCTACCTGTGGATTAGGTGGGCCGTCACCGATTCGGGCGCCTTGTGCCACTGTTGGCCCGGGAAGAACCCGCACCGCCCTTGGTCCGTGCAGAACCCGCACCGCCCTTGGCCCGGGAAGAACCCGCACCGCCCTTGGCCCGCGCAGAACCCGCACCGCCCTTGGCCCGCCCAGTACCCGCACCGCCGGTGGCTCGGGCAGAACCCGCACCGCCCGTGGTCCGGGCAGAACCGGCACCGCCGCTGGCCCGCGCGGGGCCCGCACCGCCCGTGCCCCGCGAGGAACCCGCACCGCTCTTGGTCCCGCCCGCCTTCGCGGCGCTGACCCGTCGGCCGGTGAGCGTGGCCCCGCCCGATCGGGCGCCGGTAACCTGGCCACTGCCGGACCCGCCCCCGGTTCCCCGCGCACCACTGGCTCGGCCCCCGGTTGCCCGCGCACCACTGGCTCCGCCCCCGGTTGCCCGGACACCACTGCGGGTCCGGGTGGCGTTGGCACCGATGACTCGCGTGCCGGTGGCATTGGCGCCGATCGCTCGTGTGCCGGTCGTCCGGCTGCCTGTCGGTTTCATGCCGGTGGCCTTGGCCGCCGCCGACCGGGTAACCCGACTGGCCTTGTCGGCCGCGGCCTCCGCGGCTGCCCTCGTGACGCTCGCCGCCTTGCTGGCGACAAACAACGTCGTGTTCACCGCTGTGACGGCCGCGGACTTGGCGGTACTCGCCGCGCTCTTTGCGACCGGCGCCGCTTTCCGGACCGTACCCGTCCCGGCCGCCGCGGCCCCGGCCTTGGCCGCGCCCGCCATGGCCGTGCTGCTCCTCGCCGCACCGGCCTTCGCCGTGCTGCTCCTCGCCGCACCGGCCTTCGCCGTGCCGCTCCTCGCCGCACCGGCCTTCGCCGTAGTCGTCCTGGCCGTGCGTGCCTTGGGCGCCGTGGACCGGGCGGTGGTCGCCCCGGCGGTACCCGCCTTCGCCGTGCTCCCCTTCGCCGTGCCCGCCTTGGCGGCCGGCCTGACCGTGGTCCGCTTCGCGGCGGCCGACTTGGTTGCGGCGGATCTGGCGTTGGTCGCCTTCGCGGCCGGTGTCCGCTTCAGCGCCGCGGTCTTCGTCGCGGCCGTCCGCTTGACCGCCGCGGTCTTCGTCGCAGCCGTCCGCTTCGCCGCCGTGGTCTTCGTCGCAGCCGTCCGTTTCACCGCCGTGGTCTTCGTCGCAGCCGTCCGCTTCACCGCCGCAGACTTCGTCGCAGGCGCCCGCTTCACCGCGGCAGAGTTCGTCGCGGACGTCCGCTTCGTAGCTGTGGTCTTGGCCGCAGGCGTCCGCTTCGCAGCGGCGGTCTTGGCCGCAGGCGTCCGCTTCGCAGCGGCGGACTTCGCCGCTGGCGTCCGCTTCGCAGCCGTGGTCTTGGCCGCTGACGTCCGCTTCGCAGCCGTGGTCTTGGCCGCTGACGTCCGCTTCGCAGCTGTGGTCTTGGCCGCTGGCGTCCGCTTCGCAGGTGTGGTCTTGGCCGCTGGCGTCCGCTTCGCAGCGGCGGACTTCGTCGCAGGCGCACGCTTCACCGCGGCAGGCTTCGTCGCGGACGTCCGCTTCGCAGCTGTCGTCTTGGCCGCAGGCGCTGAGTTCGCGGTCGACCTGCCTGCCGGAGCGGTCTTCCTGGCGGTTCCGGTGGCCCGGCCGGCGCTGGCCGTCGTGGCCCGGCGCGCGGTACCGGTCTGCGCCGCTACCGACCGCTTCGCCGCCGCCGGCTTCCCGGCGGTCGCGGTTGGCGCCGTAGCCCTTGTACCGGTGCCGCTGGTCTTGGAATCGGTGCTTTTGGTCGTGGTCGTGCCGGTGGCGTTTCTGGCCGCCGGTCTGGTGGTGGCCTTCTTGGTTACGGCCATCGTGTCTTCCCCCTTGTGTCGGCGACATCCGCCGGTCGGTTGCCGGGCGCGAACGTATGCGTCTACGCGCCGTTGCCCTCCCAGCGGGTGTCCTCCGCATCCCACGTCTCGTTGCGTTCTCGTACCCGATCGAGCGCGTGCTCGGCTTCCTGTGCAGAGTTGTACGGTCCGAGCCGGTCGACCGCGGGGCACATGTTGTCCTCGGATTCGACACGGTGATGCGAAAGGCACCAGTAGTACCGGGTGGCATCGCCGCTGCTCACGAGTTCACTGTGCACCGCAAACCACACTTCCGCTACCGATTCGCCCAAATTGGGCTAATGGGATCCACTGTAGACCCATCACGGTGGCAACCGGACATCACACGAATACCCCGATAGCGGCCGTGGAAACAGCCGTCGGTCGACCCCGGGTCGACCTTTCTGCGGTCGCGGACCATCCCGCCGCCAAACGGGCGGGATGGTCCTCAGGATCGACGCCAGCGGCCGATCCACGATCGCTGAGCACTATCCGGACCGGACGCCGCCGTCGCGGGTTGTCGCGGGTGACGCAGGCACTCCCGCCGGCACGTCGCCGAGAGCGCGACCCGAGGTCGGGTCGGGGCCGAGGCGGCGACAACGGTTCGGGCGCACCTCGCGGCGGCCGATCCAAGCCGGGCAGCGTCATGGCACGGTGCGGCGGTGCCCTCCAGGCAGCCCACGCGGCGGTCCGCTCCGATCAGCTCGACATCGGACCGATGTCCGTTGTGGACGTGCAGCCCGGCGGTCACAGCGTCCTGTCAGGTAATGTCTAATTGCGACGCCCACCTGTTTGTGCCTCGCTGTCGCCTTGCCCCTCCTGTGTCCTATCTCTGTTACCGTGCGGGACACCGACGACTCGGATCGGGAGGGTGCCGATGGCGACGCCCATTCGCCTCAGCGGCCGTGCGTCGACATCACCTCGGCGTACCTCGGCCACCGCCGCATCCGATGACCGATGCTGCCGGGAGGTCCGGTCGGCTGCCCGGGACCCGCGGCCGCGTGCCCGGGTACGGGTACGGGTACGCGACGCTACGGCGGGAAGCCGCCGGTGAAGCTGCGCGATGAGGTCGAAACCGTCCTGCGCGCCTGGCACGCGCACGAAACCGGGCGCGGCGGCGACGGCATCGTCGACTACGACTGCCACCCGGATCACGAGCCGGTAGCGGCGGCGCCCGACCGGCTGTGCGTGCTCGCCCGCCTCTCCGCGTTGTACCAGCGGGCGGGCGAGTCGGGGGACGCGGCGGTCGAGTCGCGGGTTCGTGCGGACCTTGCCTTCCTACGGGGACTGCTCGGTGAGCGGGCACCCCTGGCTCGGTACGTCGAAGACACCCAGGGCTGCGGGGTGGCCGGCTGGTCCGACGACTACCTCGACCGGCGACGCGCGCAGGCGATGGACTCCCTCGCCGCGATCGGTGTCGCATGGACCGCGGAACTCCCCGACGTGATGCGCGAATTGGAGGGCCCGCTGTCACCCCGCGAGGCCGCCGACGCCATCACCGCCGCGGCCGACCAGCTCGAACCCCCGGTACGGGCGCTGACCGGTACGACCGCCCCATACACGCTGACCGTCGAGTCCGTCGACGTCGATGCCTACTGGGGATTTTGGCTCGACGGGGCCGGCAGCGTCGCCCGGCTGCGGCTCAACCTGCGCCACGCCCGCTTCACCGCGCTCCGGGCCCGGCAGTTCGCCCTCCATGAAGTACTCGGACATGCCCTGCAGTCCGCCAGCTACGCCGACCGCTGCGCCGTCGAAGAGGTGCCATGGGTACGGCTCTTGTCCGTCCACGCACCGCAGCAGGTCCTCCTCGAAGGACTCGCCCAGGCGCTGCCGCTGTTCGTCGTTCCCGGCGATCGCGCCCTCACCGCCCGGGTACGCCTCGACCACTACCTCCAACTCGTGCGCGCCCGGCTGCACCTCGCCATCAACTCCGGTACGACCGTCGACGACTGCGCCGCCGTGGCGCGTGCGCTGGTGCCGTTCTGGACCGGGGGCGACATCGCCGACGCCCTCGCCGACCGCGGCGCCAATCCGCTGCTGCGCTCCTACCTGTGGGCCGACCCGGCTGGAATCGACTGGTTCGTCAACCTGGCTGACGCTGGCGACCAGGCCACCATCGCGCAGATACTGCGTGCCGCCTACCGCGAACCCCTCACCCCACGCCAGCTCGCCGCGCTCTGGCCGGCCGGCCCGATGATCGGAGGGAAATGAACGACTCCTGCCGATGGTGTGTCTTGGTCGCGGGGTGTCTAATAGGAGAATCCGCGAGCGGAACGGTCTAGCCCCCGCCGAGCCCTCACATCTGTGAGTCCGGCGGCGCGCGTCGAGCTGCGCTTTGGGGAGACCTTCGTGCTCGCCCTTGTTTACCTGACCTCGGCCTCCTGCCGCGACGCGATCTCGTTGGCCGCGTTGGCGAGGTTGGCCGCACGGTACGAGCTGGTTTTGGTCTGCGAGCACCGCGCGGTGGCCGACGGCCTGATACCGGCGTTGCGCCGCACCCTTCCGCGGCACCGACTGGCGACGCTGGTTGTCGACGGTGAGATTATGCGTCAGGAGCGCGAGCTGGTCGAACAGCTTCTCGAAGTCGGGACCATTCCACTGATCTTGACGGTGGGCGACCTGGCTGCCAGCCGACCGACGAGCTGGCTGTGGATCGGCGCCGACACAATCATGGTCCTGCCGGCCGAAATTGCGACCGCCGCCTAAACAGTCGTCGCCGGATGCGGGACTCCTCGGGCAACCTCGGGCCTTCTCCGCCCGGCAGCGCGATACAGGTAGGCGGCGTCACGGCAAATCTTGGTGGCGAACGTCGCCCTGGCAGCCCGTTGCCACCAAGCTCTCAGTGTCAGCGGGCCCGACCAGGTGGGCGACGGACGAGTCGACCTGTACGCCGGGTTCTCCGGTCCGAATGCGGCCTGACCTGCGAAAACACTGGGACAAGCGTTGGTCAGGGCGTCGCCAGGGCGTCAGCGGCCGATCCGGCGACCTCGAACAGGGCGTCG
>JAVHWE010000271.1:0-5327 GCA_032160285.1 Micromonosporaceae bacterium
TGGTGGGGGCTACCCGAACTCTCCGACGACCGGCCGCTGCGCGAACCGGGTACCCCCGTCACCGTCACGCCGTCCACAGTGGAGAGCGTCCAGCGGTGCAGCCTACGGTGGCTGCTCGAACGCCACGGCGGCGGCAACCCACCAACTCCCGAGCAGGGTATCGGCAACCTGGTGCACGCGGCGGCGATGCTGGCCGCGGACGCCACCGTGGACCGTGCCGCCCTGGTCGACTACGTGGCCGGCCGGTTCGACGCGATCGAGTTGTCGGCGCGCTGGCTCGCCGGGCGGGAGCGGCAGCGCGCCGAGGCGATGGTCGACCGGCTGATCGGCTGGCTGGCGGCGAACCCGCGCCGGTTGATCGCGATCGAGCGGGAGTTCCTGGTGCGCCTCGATGACGACGTGCAGATCCGTGGCCGGGTGGACCGTCTGGAGGTCGACGACTCGGGGCGTCTCGTCGTGGTGGACCTGAAGACCGGCAAGACCAGCCCGACCGAGGCGGAGCTGGCCGGGCACCCCCAGCTCGCGGCGTACCAGGCGGCGGTCGAGGCCGGCGCGTTCGTGGACTCGACCGGGGCCCACGGCTCGACCGGCCCCGGTGACTCCACCGGGGCCGGCCGCGCGTCCGTCGCCGGCGGGGCCTCGCTCGTGCAGCTCGGTGGTGACCGGATCAGCGCGAAGGAGCAGGGTCAGGGCGCGCTTTCCGAGGCGGACGACCCCGGCTGGGCCCGCGAGATGGTCCGGCGCACCGCCGACATGATGGCCGCGTCCACGTTCCACGCCGTCGCCAACAACCGCTGCCGGGTCTGCCCGGTCCGTACCGCCTGCCCGATCTCCGGCAACGGCCGCCAGGTCACCGACGAAGGAGGGGGGCCACGATGACGGACAGCGCGCCGACCCGGCACCCGTCCGGCCCGACGGCGGGCGGCGGGCCGTGACCCAGGACGCCCTGTTCGAGATCGAACGTTCCCGTCCGACCGCATCGGCCGGCCCCCGGTTCACCCCGTACGAGCTGGCGAGGCTGCTCGGGCAACCGCCGCCGACCCGGCAGCAGGCCGAGGTGATCTCCGCGCCGGTGCAGCCGCTGCTGGTCGTCGCCGGTGCCGGCTCGGGCAAGACCGAGACGATGGCGTCCCGGGTGGTCTGGCTGGTCGCCAACGGGCAGGTACGTCCGGAGCAGGTACTGGGCCTGACGTTCACCCGCAAGGCGGCCGGCGAGCTGGCCCACCGGCTGCGCCAGCGGCTGTCGCAACTGGTGCGCCGGCTCGGCCGCGACGAGTTGATCGCCGGTGAGCCGACGGTCGCCACGTACCACTCGTACGCGGCCCGGGTCGTCGCCGAGCACGGGCTGCGGGCCGGCTACGAGCCGTCGACGCGGCTGCTCACCGAGGCGGCCTGCTGGCAACTCGCCGATGGCGTGGTCTGCTCGTACGACGGTGACATGTCCGACGTGCTGGTCGCACCGACCACGGTTACCGAGGCGGTCCTCCGGCTCGCCGCCGAACTGGCCGAGCACCTGCGCACGCCGGCCGAGCTGGCCGCCTGGACGGGCAGGTTCTTCGCCGAGGTGGATGCCCGTTCCGGCCGGGAACTGAAGTCGGTCCGGAAGGTTCTCGACCGGCAGCGGGCCCGGCTGCAACTGTTGCCGCTGGTCCGGGCGTACACCGAGCGCAAGCTCATGCTGGAGGCGATGGACTTCGGCGACCAGCTCGCCCGCGCCGCCCGGGTCGCCACCGACCATCCGGAGGTCGGCGCGATCGAGCGGGAACGATTCCGGGTGGTACTGCTCGACGAGTACCAGGACACCAGTCACGCCCAGGTGGTGCTGCTGCGAGAGCTGTTCGGCGGCGGCCACCCGGTCACCGCGGTCGGCGACCCGGCCCAGTCGATCTACGGCTGGCGCGGCGCGAGCGCGGGCACCCTCGACCGGTTCCCGACCGATTTCCGCCGCCGCGCGAACGGTGCCGCCACCAGCGAAGACGGCAGGACCGGGCGGGACCTGCCGGGCGAGCCGGCCCGCGAGCTGACGCTGACCACGAGCTGGCGCAACCGCCCCGAGATCCTGGTCGTGGCGAACGCGCTGTCGGCGCCGCTCGGACACCGGGTGGCTACGCTGACCGCCGCGCCCCGGTACGCCGACCGGGCCTCCACCGCGACCGTCCACTGTGCGCTGTTGGAGACCTACGCCGATGAGGCGGCGTGGCTGGCCGGGCGGGTCGTGGCGGCGTGGCGGACCGCGGCCGGTGCGTCCTCGGACACCGAGCCCGCCGCGATCGCCCTCGATCGGCGACCGACGACCGCGGTTCTCGTGCGCACCCGGGCACAGATCCCGGCCCTGGAGTCCGCGCTGCGCGAGCGGGGCGTGCCGGTGGAGGTCGTCGGTTTGGGTGGTCTGCTCGATACCCCCGAGGTCCGCGACGTCGTCAGTACCCTGCGGGTGCTCGCCGACCCGACCGAGGGCGCGGCGCTGCTGCGCCTGCTCACCGGGCCGCGATGGCGGATCGGACCACGCGACCTGGTGGCGCTGCACCGCCGCGCGCGCGACCTGGCCGCGATCCGCATCCGGCCGGAACCCCTCGTGTACTCGCTGCGTGAGGACCAGGCGGCGCTGGTCGAAGCGCTCGACGACCTGGGCTCGCCGGACCGGTACTCGACGGAGGGGTACCGCCGCTACGCCGCGCTCGCCGCCGAGTTGGGCGGCCTGCGCCGCCGCCTGGACCAGCCGCTGCCCGACCTGATCGGGGACGTGGAACGGACCATCGGGCTCGACGTCGAGGTAGCGGTGCGAGCGGGCGACGCCGGTCTGGCCCGCGGCCACCTCGACGCGCTCGGCGACGTCGCGGCCCGGTTCGCCGGTGAGTCGGAGGCGCCCACGTTGTCCGCGTTCCTGGCGTTTCTGGCCGCCGCGGAGGCCGAGGAGCGGGGCCTGACGCCCGGTGAGGTGGCGGTGGTCGAGGGCGCCGTGCAGATTCTCACCGCACATGCGGCCAAGGGCCTGGAGTGGGACGTGGTCGCGGTGGCCGGGCTCACCGCCAACGTGTTCCCCGGCCGGCCCAACGGCGGCGATCACTGGCTGTACGGCCTGGGTACGCTGCCGTTTCCATTGCGCGGCGACCGCGACGGCCTGCCCGAACTGGACCTGTCGCGGGCCACCGACCAGCGTGGCGTCCTGCGGGCGTTCGAGTCGTTCGAGGTCGCCTGGGAGTCGCACGACGAGCATGAGGAGCGCCGGCTGGCGTATGTCGCGGTGACCCGGCCGCGCCGGCTGCTGCTCGCCAGCGGGTACTGGTGGGGGGAGGGCACCAAGCGGCCGCGCGGGCCGTCGCCGTTCCTGGTCGAGATCCGCGACCGGGTGGCCGACGGCGCCGGTGAGGTCGACGTCTGGGTCGACCCACCGGTCGAGGGCGCGACCAACCCGACCACCACGCGGGTACCGACGGCGAGCTGGCCGGCCGATCCGCTGGGCTCCCGGCGGACCGCGCTCGAGGAAGGCGCCGCCCTGGTCCGCACTGCCCGCGCCGCCCTGCTCCGCGCGGCCAGTCCCGGTGGTCAGGTCGGCGTCGCCGGTACGGCCGAAGCCGGTTGGGGGGACGCGTCCGGGGATGCGGCGGTGGGAGGGTCGGCTGACGACGACGGCTGGGCGTCCGAGGTGGACCTGCTGCTCGCCGAGCGGGACCGACTGACCCCGGACCCGGACGCACCGGTCGAGGTCACCCTGCCGGCGCACCTGAGTGTGTCCCAGCTGGTCACGCTCCGCCGGGATCCCGACCGGCTGGCCCGGGCGCTACGCCGCCCGCTGCCGGAGCGGCCGGCGCCGCAGGCCCGGCGCGGTACCGCGTTCCACCGCTGGCTGGAGCAGCGGTACGCCGCCGAGAGCCTGCTCGACCTGGACGAACTGCCGGGTGCCGGCGACGTCGACGCGGCCCCGGACGCCGACCTCGACCTGCTGCGGGCCCGTTTCCTGACCGGCGAATGGGCCGACCGGGTCCCGCTGCGGGTGGAGGTACCGTTCGCCACCGTGGTCGGCGGGCTGGTGATCCGGGGCCGGATGGACGCGGTCTTCTCCGCGCCCGACGGGACCTTCGACGTGGTCGACTGGAAGACCGGTACGCCGCCGACCGGTACGGCGGCCACGGCGGCGGCGGTGCAGCTCGCGGCCTACCGGCTGGCCTGGGCGGCGCTCGCCGGCGTCCCGGTGGACCGGGTACGGGCCGCGTTCGGGTACGTCCGCACCGGGCTGACGGTTCGCCCGGCGGATCTGCTCGACGAGGCCGGGCTCGCCGCACTGATCACCGGGCTTCCGATCGCGGGGGCGGGAAGCAAACGGGAAGGCAACCGGAAGACCGATACCGAAAGGTAACCGAAGAATGGCGGCCTTCCGACAACCGGATGGCCCCCTTCGCGCGTCTCATAGATGCTGACGCGTGCCAGCGGGTTTTCGCGGATGGCGGGAATCGAATTCGGGAGGGGGTCCGGATGGCGTCGGAGTCCGGTACCGGGGTGGCTGTCCCGGCGGCGTGGTTGCGCGAGATCGTCATGGTCGTGGGGATCGCGGCGGTCGGAGTTTTGATCGCCGTCGTGCTGGTGTTCGGCCCCTGGCCAGCGGCGGGTGCGGAGCACGCGCCGGTGATCCGGTTCAATCCGCCGGCGGTGGCGGCTCCGCACGGCTGACCCGCCGGTCGGCGACCGGCGGACCCGACCGACCGGTGCGGGCGGGGCCGCGCCGCCGCCCGGCCGTTACCGGCGTGAATGTGGCGAGTAACCGGCCGGGCCGTCGCCGCGGGCCGTCGGCTGCGACACTGGTGGGAGATGACCGAGCAGCCATCGCCCTGGGCGCGACCGCCGGCCGGCTCCGCGGACCCGGCCCGGACGACCGCGTACCCGCCGAGTACGCCCGCCGAGGCGGGCGCGGTTGGCACGCGGACAGCGCTGGTGGGGCGCCCGACCGGGGACCGGCCGGGGTACCGGGCCGGCACGGTCACCCGCCTCGCCCCGCCACCGCCCCGGTTCGCGCCGGTGGCGCCATCGGCCGGGAAGCTGGATCCGGCTCGGCGCAACCGGCTGATGCTGCGCTGGTTCGGCGGTACCGCGATCGGTGTTCTGGTGTTGGGCCTGGTCATCGTGCTCGGCCTGGTCATGACCGGTGGCGGGCCGCTGCGCGGGCGGGCCAGCGGGCCATCGGACACCCGGCCGGACCTGGCCAAGCTGTGCCCGCCGCCGCCGCAGGACGCCGGCAGCGGCGCGCCGGTCCCGCCGCCACCGGCCGGCCCGCGGACCGTCGACAGCGACTCCGGCATCTCGTACCAGGCGTTCAGCGGGCCGTGGCTGCC